>NZ_JAFMPL010000067.1:0-43512 GCF_019038455.1 Nocardia noduli | reverse complement strand
AGCCAGGGATCGCCGCTCCCCCGATGAACGGTCTCTGCCACCGCCGTGCCATCGCGCTCACGCTGAGAACATGACCACATCGAAGATCACCACCGTGCGACTCGGCAACACCGGCCCGACCGTCGGCCGCGTCGGCCTCGGCACCATGGGCATGTCCGGCGACATATACGGCGCCTCCGACGACGCCGAATCGATCGCCACCATCCACGACGCGCTCGATTCCGGCGCGAATCTCATCGACACCGGCGATTTCTACGGCGCCGGACACAACGAACAGCTGGTCGGCAAGGCCATCGCCGACCGTCCGCGTGAGGACGTGGTGCTCAGCGTCAAATTCGGCGCGCTGCGCGGGCCGGGCGGAACGTGGGGCGGCGTCGACAACCGCCCCGCCGCCCTGCGCAACTTCCTCATCTACTCCCTGCAACGACTCGGGGTGGACTACGTCGATATCTATCGGCCCGCGCGACTGGATCCGTCGGTTCCGATCGAGGACACCGTCGGCGCCATCGCCGACCTGGTCGAGGCGGGCTACGTCCGTCACATCGGACTGTCCGAAGTCGGCGCCGACACCATTCGCCGTGCGGCGGCCGTCGCCCCGATCGCCGACCTACAGATCGAATACTCCCTGATCTCGCGCGGCATCGAAGCCGAGATCCTGCCCGTCACCCGCGAACTCGGCATCGGGATCACCGCCTACGGCGTGCTCTCACGCGGACTGCTCAGCGAATCGGTCCGCGCGGGAACGCCCCTCGGCGGCAACGACTACCGCGCGCACACCCCGCGATTCCAAGGCGAGAACCTGGTCAGGAATCTGGAGCTGGTCGACGCGCTCGCGAAAGTCGCGGCCCAGCACGATATCTCGGTGGCACAGTCGGCCATCGCCTGGGTGCTGAGCCGTGGCACGGATATCGTGCCGATCATCGGCGCGCGGCGACGCGATCGGTGGGCGGAAACGGTCGGAGCACTGGATATCGGGCTCACCGAGGGCGATCTCGCCGCGATCGAGGCGGCGGTGCCCGCGGATCGGGTGGCGGGTACCCGCTACGCCGAGGCGCAGATGGCGATGCTCGACAGCGAGCGCTGAAGTCTTCGGCAGCGCTGCCGTCCGTACGCTGCCTGTCGGATGAACCCGAGCTTCCTGAACCAAAACTAGATATAAGTATAGTTATAAGAAGTACGGTTACATCCATGGAGAAGCCGGAGCGCGTTTTCGATCGCGACCGTGAATGGGACGGCCTGACGCGATTCGCCACGTCGACCAGTCCCGATGTGCGTCTCGGTATCGTCGGCGGCCGACGGCGACAGGGAAAGACCTATCTGCTCGACGCTCTGGTCGAAGTCGTCGGCGGATTCTTCTTCACCGCGACCGAGGCCACCGAGATGGAGGCGCTGGAACGGTTCGGGCGAGCCGTCGCGAAATACGCGGGTGGCGGTCGCTACGCGTTCCGTGACTGGGAGGAGGCGCTGGACCGACTGTTCGCCGTCGTCGGCGACGGCCTGATCGTCATCGACGAATTCCCCTACCTGAACAAGGCCACCCCGGCATTGCCGTCACTGATCCAGCGAGCCCTCGACCCCCGCGGCGCCGCCAGACAAGCCGGATCGCGATTGCTGCTGTGTGGATCGGCCATGTCGGTGATGGGCGGGCTGCTGTCCGGCAACGCGCCGCTTCGTGGCCGCGCGAGCCTGGAATTGGTTGTCGAACCGCTCGAATATCGTGCGGCCGCGCAGTTCTGGGGAATCGATGACCCGCGACTGGCCGTACTCGTCCATTCCACCGTCGGCGGCACACCCGCCTATCGACGGGAATTCGTCGCGGGAGACGCGCCGGATTCGCTCGCCGACTTCGATTCCTGGGTGTGCCGAACGGTGCTGAATCCACAGACTCCGCTCTTCCGCGAAGCGCGCTACCTCCTCGCCGAGGAGACCGAGATTCGCGATATCGCCCTCTACCACGCCGTTCTCGGAGCGATCGCCGCCGGAAACTGCACCCGCGGCGGTATCGCCGGCGCGATCGGACGCGCCAGCACCGATATGGCGCATCCACTCGCGGTGCTGGAGGATTCCCGGCTGATCGTGCGCGAGACCGACCCGTTCACCCGGGGGAAACCTCTCTATCGCATCGCCGAACCCCTGATCGTCTTCTACGAGGCGATCATGCGACGACACTGGACCCCCCTCGAGCGCGGTCATCAGGAAGCCGCCTGGATCGGTTCGCGAGCCGGCTTTCTCGCACAGGTCGTCGGCCCGCATTTCGAGGGGATATGCCGTGACTGGGCGATGTCCGCGGGAGCCGGCGTATTCGGCGAACTGCCGAGCCGGGTCGCGGCCGCGACGGTCAAGGACCCGCAACGCAAAACGCAGATCCAGATCGACGTGGCCGTTCTCGCACCGGAGGAACCGGGGCGCCCGCGCCGAATCCTGTCGCTGGGCGAAGCGAAATGGGACCGGACCATGACCCCCGGTCACCTCGACCGCCTCCGCCGCGCCCGAGAACTGCTGTCCAACAAGGGCTACGACACAAGCGGCACAATCCTCGCCTGCTACAGCGGCGCCGGTTTCGACAGGAACCTGCGTGCCGCCGACGATGTGCTGTTGGTCGACCTGGCTACCCTCTACGAACGGTGACGACCGAGCCACCGGGTTGCCTCGCGATCAGGTGCGCGGCGGCCGGATCACGGCGGTGAAAAAGGCTTCGGCGACGAGCTTTTCGGTGTTGTCGACGACGCGTACCGGCACTTCGAATTCGACCGGTCGGCGAGCGACCGCGTCCGTGCGCACCCGATCGAGCAACTCGGCGTCCACCTCCGACGTCGCGATGAACGGCCCGGCATCGCTCTCGGCGCGCGCGCTGTATTCGATCCTGCCACCCTTGGCCACGACGAAAGCATCGCCGACCAGGCCGACGATGGTCGAGATCGCGGCACCGATCGCGGCGGTCTCGGCGAGTCCGAACAGCAACGGGCCGTGCAGATCACCGTTCTGATTGAGATGTTCGGGTC
This sequence comes from Nocardia noduli, assembly GCF_019038455.1. Lineage (NCBI taxonomy): Bacteria > Bacillati > Actinomycetota > Actinomycetes > Mycobacteriales > Nocardiaceae > Nocardia > Nocardia noduli. The sequence continues at coordinate 40,510 of NZ_JAFMPL010000067.1, read as the reverse complement.
CCGGATCGATCGAGACCACATGGCGACCGGTCGCGAATTCGACCGCCACGATCCCCGCGTACCGAATGAACCCCAGCTTCTGGAATTCGGCCATTACCAGATCACCGATAATCGCGTCCATAACCTCTCCCACTCACCGGAATTCGCCCTCGCTGCCTCCGGAACCCCCACAGTCGACGCCGCCCACACGACGCGGAACCGTCCTGATGGAGTGCCGAAGATGACGAGCACACGACCGATCGGTGCCGACACGAAAACCGCACGCTGGTACCCCAGTGAGACGACGATCGCCCCGCTCCGAACGGAGCAGGGCGACCGTCTGTCTTAGCTTCCGATTACCGGTAGTCGCTGAACCGTCATCATCAGGCGCGACTGGCGGTCGGGCTACGGCAACACGTTGATGTAATCCAGGCCCGCCGTTCTGACCGCGCGAAAGTGGTTGTCGGCCGTCGCAATATCGCGAACACCGAGACGCTCGGCGACGGCGATGAGCGACGCGTCCGCCGCGCCGAGAGGATAACCGGCGAACTGCTTCATCAGTTCGATGATCCGCGTGGAATCAGCAGCGTCGAACTCCTCACGGAAGAGGCCGTCGCGCACCGCCTCCATGAACTGGATCTCCGCGACCGCGCCCGCGTACTTCTGTAGCAGATAGGTGACCTCGGCGACCACATAGGGTGTCACCACGAAATCGTCATCCCGCCCTGCCAGGAACGTTCTCATCTCCGTATGCCGGTTGTCCCGTCGATTCATGACCGCGACCAAGACGTTGGCATCGACGATCAACGTCACGGGGCCTCGAAGAGGTCGCTGTCCATCCGCTCGCTGAGATCGTCCGGGCCGTCGAACGTGGGCAGAGCCGCGAGCCGGTCGCTCGCCTCTCCTCGTACCAAGCGCAGTAGGGCCGCCCGTGCCGCGGGTGCGGCCTCGGGCTGTAGTTGCTCTACGAGTCGGTGCAGCTCGGGGTAGTGGTCATACGCCACGCTCATCCCTCGACAATACCGTGAGACGACGATCGCCCCGCTCCGAGAACGGAGCGGGGCGATCGTTGTTCTACCTACCGATTACCGGTAGTCGCTGAAACCGTAATCGTCCAGCGGGACGGCGGCACCGGTGGTGGCGCCGAAGCTGTCCGGGCTGTAGTAGGTGTCGTCGTAGGACGGCACCGCGTACGCGGCGGCACGAGCTTCTTCGGTCGGCTGAACCTGGATGTTGCGGTAACGGTTGATACCGGTACCGGCCGGGATCAGCTTGCCGATGATCACGTTCTCCTTCAGGCCGATGAGCTTGTCGGAGCGGCAGTTGATGGCCGCGTCCGTCAGCACCCGGGTGGTCTCCTGGAAGGAGGCCGCCGACAGCCACGAGTCGGTGGCCAGCGACGCCTTGGTGATACCCATCAGCACCGGGCGACCCGCCGCGGGCTCACGGCCCTCGGCGACCACGCGACGGTTGGAGCTCTCGAACTCGGCACGCTCGGTGAGCGAGCCGGGCAGGAATTCCGTCGCACCGGAGTCGATGATCGTCACGCGACGCAGCATCTGACGAACGATGACCTCGATGTGCTTGTCGTGGATCGACACACCCTGCGAGCGGTAGACCTCCTGGACCTCGTGGACCAGGTGGACCTGCACCTGACGGGGGCCCATCACGCGCAGCACCTCGTGCGGATCCGCCGCGCCTTCCAGCAACTGCTGGCCGACCTCGACGTGGTCACCGTCGGAGAGCAGACGCTCGCTGCCGTCGTCGTGCTTGAACACACGCAGACGTTGACGCTTCGAGAGCTTGTCGTAGACGACTTCCTCGCCACCGTCATCCGGGATGATGGTGATCTTGTAGAAGCGGTCGTCGTCCTCGAGGCGGATACGGCCGGAGACCTCGGCGATAGGCGCCTTGCCCTTCGGCACGCGAGCCTCGAAGAGCTCCTGGACACGCGGCAGACCGCCGGTGATGTCATCACCCGCGACACCACCCTGGTGGAAGGTACGCATGGTCAGCTGGGTACCGGGCTCACCGATGGACTGCGCGGCGACGATGCCGACGGCCTCACCGATGTCGACCAGCTTGCCGGTCGCCATGGAGCGGCCGTAGCAGGTCGCGCACACGCCGGTGCCGGTGGTGCAGGTCAGCACGGAGCGGACCTTCACCTCGGTGATACCGGCCTCCAGCAGCGCCTCGAGCGCGGGATCGCCGAGATCGGCGCCCTTGCCCACGACGACGTTGCCCTTGGCGTCCAGCGCGTCCGACGCGAGCGTCCGTGCGTAGGTGGAGGTTTCCACGTGCGCGTCACGGATGATCGTGCCGTCGACCAGCTTCTCGGCGATCGGAACGACGATGCCGCGCTCGGTGCCACAGTCGTGCTCGCGCACGATGACGTCCTGCGAGACGTCCACCAGACGACGGGTCAGGTAACCCGAGTCGGCGGTACGAAGCGCGGTGTCGGCCAGACCCTTACGGGCACCGTGGGTGTTGATGAAGTACTCCAGAACCGTCAGGCCCTCACGGAAGGAGGACTTGATCGGCCGCGGGATGAACTCACCCTTGGGGTTGGTGACCAGGCCCTTCATACCGGCGAGGGTACGGGTCTGGGTGAAGTTACCGGTCGCGCCCGACTCGACGATCGTGATGATCGGGTTGTCCGGCGGATAGTGCGCGCGCAGCGCCCTACCGACTTCTTCGGTCGCTTCCTGCCAGATCTTGACCAGGGCGTTGTTGCGCTCCTGGTGATCGAGCGCACCACGCTGGTACTTCTTCTCGATCTGATCGGACTGCGCCTCGTAGCGCTCCATGATCTCGGCCTTCTCCGGCGGAACCAGAACGTCCGACATGGAGACCGTCACACCGGAACGGGTGGCCCAGAAGAAGCCCGCGTCCTTCAGCTTGTCGACGGTCTGCGCGACCACGATCATCGGGTAGCGCTCGGCGAGATCGTTGATGATCGTCGCCTGACGCTTCTTCGGCATCTGCTCGTTGATGTACGCGTAGTCCGCGGGCAGCAACTCGTTGAACAGCACGCGACCGAGCGTGGTCTTGGTGGTCCACGCGTCGCCACGGCTCCAGCCGTCGGGGAACAGCTCGGCCTCGACGTCCTTGGGCGGACGCTGATCGATCAGCCGCACCTTGATGAGCGACCGCACGGTCAGCTCGCCACGGTCGACCGCCATCTGCGCCTCGGCGGGGGACGAGTACACGCCCCGCTCCGGCCCGTCCTTGGTAGCCGCCCGGTACTCGCCCTTGTCGTCGTCGACGAGTCGGGTCAGGTAGTACAGGCCGGTCACCATGTCCAGACGCGGCATGGCGAGCGGTCGGCCCGACGCGGGCGACAGGATGTTGTTCGAGGACAGCATCAGGATGCGGGCCTCGGCCTGCGCCTCCGCGGACAGCGGAAGGTGCACGGCCATCTGGTCGCCGTCGAAGTCGGCGTTGAACGCCTCACAGACCAGCGGGTGCAGCTGGATGGCCTTACCCTCGACCAGCTGCGGTTCGAAGGCCTGGATACCCAGACGGTGCAGGGTGGGCGCGCGGTTCAGCAGCACCGGGTGCTCGGCGATGACCTCTTCGAGGACATCCCACACCTGGGGACGCTGACGCTCCACCATGCGCTTGGCGGACTTGATGTTCTGCGCGTGGTTCAGGTCGACCAGACGCTTCATCACGAACGGCTTGAACAGCTCGAGCGCCATCAGCTTGGGCAGACCGCACTGGTGCAGCTTGAGCTGCGGACCGACCACGATGACCGAACGGCCCGAGTAGTCCACGCGCTTGCCGAGCAGGTTCTGACGGAAACGACCCTGCTTGCCCTTGAGCAGATCGCTCAGGGACTTCAGCGGGCGGTTACCCGGTCCGGTGACCGGACGTCCACGACGACCGTTGTCGAACAGCGCGTCGACGGACTCCTGCAACATCCGCTTCTCGTTGTTGACGATGATCTCGGGCGCGCCGAGGTCGATCAGTCGCTTGAGGCGGTTGTTGCGGTTGATCACGCGGCGGTACAGATCGTTCAGGTCGGAGGTGGCGAAACGGCCACCGTCGAGCTGAACCATCGGACGCAACTCCGGCGGGATCACCGGAACGGCGTCGAGCACCATGCCCATGGGCGAGTTGCCGTTCATCTGGAAGGCCGCGACGACCTTCAGACGCTTGAGCGCGCGCAGCTTCTTCTGGCCCTTGCCCGAGCGAATGGTCTCGCGCAGGTTCTCGGCCTCGGCGTGGATATCGAAGCTCTGCATGAGCTTCTGGATGGACTCCGCGCCCATCGCGCCGGTGAAGTACTCGCCGTAGCGGTCGACCAGCTCGCGGTAGAGGACCTCGTCCACGATGAGCTGCTTGACCGAGAGCTTGGTGAAGGTGCTCCAGATCTCGTCGAGCCGGTCCAGCTCACGCTGGGACCGATCGCGGAGCTGGCGCATCTCGCGCTCGCCGCCGTCCTTGACCTTGCGGCGCACGTCGGACTTGGCGCCCTCGGCCTCGAGCTCGGCGATATCCGCCTCGAGCTTCTGGGCGCGGGCCTCCAGGTCGGCGTCACGCTGATCGGCGACGGCCTTCTTCTCGACCTCCATCTCGGCTTCGAGCGTGGAGAGTTCGCTGTGACGCAGCTCGTCGTCGACACCGACGATGACGTAGGCCGCGAAGTAGATGATCTTTTCCAGATCCTTCGGAGCCAGGTCGAGCAGGTACCCGAGGCGCGAGGGCACGCCCTTGAAGTACCAGATGTGAGTGACGGGCGCGGCCAGTTCGATATGGCCCATCCGCTCACGGCGCACCTTGGCGCGGGTCACCTCGACGCCGCAGCGCTCACAGATGATGCCCTTGAAGCGAACGCGCTTGTACTTGCCGCAGTAGCACTCCCAGTCCCGGGTGGGACCGAAGATCTTCTCGCAGAACAAGCCATCCTTCTCCGGCTTGAGCGTGCGGTAGTTGATGGTCTCCGGCTTCTTAACCTCGCCGAAGGACCACTGGCGGATGTCCTCGGCGCTGGCCAGACCGATCCGGAGTTCATCGAAGAAGTTGACGTCTAGCACGTAACTTCCTTTCCCCTATTCGGGTCGAATTCGTGCAAAAAGTTCACTAGTCGGTGCTGCGCGGTGGCCGGATGTCGTCGAATCGACGACATCCGGCCCGGCCGCCTAGTTCGCCAGATCGTCGACGGTCGCCGCTTCGTTCCTGGACAGATTGATGCCCAGGTTGGCCGCGGCGCGCTCCAGATCCTCGTCGTCACCGTCGCGCATCTCGATCGCCGCGCCGTCCGAAGACAGCACCTCGACGTTGAGGCACAACGACTGGAGCTCTTTCAACAACACCTTGAACGACTCCGGAATGCCCGGCTCCGGAATGTTCTCGCCCTTGACGATGGCCTCGTAGACCTTCACGCGGCCGACGACGTCGTCGGATTTGATCGTCAGCAGTTCCTGCAGCGTGTAAGCCGCGCCGTAGGCCTGCATGGCCCAGCACTCCATCTCACCGAAGCGCTGGCCACCGAACTGGGCCTTACCGCCGAGCGGCTGCTGGGTGATCATCGAGTACGGACCGGTCGAACGGGCGTGGATCTTGTCGTCGACCAAGTGGTGCAGTTTCAGGATGTACATGTAACCGACCGCGACCGGGTACGGGAACGGCTCGCCGGAGCGGCCGTCGAACAGGGTCGCCTTGCCGTCGTCGTCGACCATGCGCTCACCGTCACGGTTCGGCAGGGTCGAAGCGAGCAGACCGGTCAGCTCCTCCTCGCGGGCACCGTCGAAGACGGGGGTCGCGATATTGGAGTCGGCCGGTGCGCCGATCATCTCCTCCGGCAGCGCCGCGGCCCAATCGGGCCTGGTGCCGTCGGTGGCGACGTCGACCTGCCAGCCTGTCTTGCCGATCCACCCGAGGTGGGTCTCCAGGATCTGGCCGATATTCATACGACGCGGCACGCCGTGGGTGTTCAGGATGATGTCGACCGGGGTGCCGTCGGGCAGGAACGGCATGTCCTCGGTGGCGAGGATCTTGCCGATGACGCCCTTGTTGCCGTGCCGACCGGCGAGCTTGTCGCCGTCCTGGATCTTGCGCTTCTGCGCCACGTACACGCGCACCAGCTCGTTGACACCGGGAGGCAGGTCGTCGTCGTCCTCGCGCGAGAACACGCGGATGCCGATGACCTTGCCGGACTCGCCGTGCGGCACCTTCAGCGAGGTGTCGCGCACTTCGCGCGCCTTCTCACCGAAGATCGCGCGCAGCAGCCGCTCTTCCGGGGTCAGCTCGGTCTCGCCCTTGGGGGTGACCTTGCCGACCAGGATGTCGCCGTCACGGACCTCGGCGCCGATGCGCACGATGCCGCGTTCGTCGAGATCGGCCAGCACCTCGTCGGAGACGTTCGGGATGTCCCGGGTGATCTCCTCGGCGCCCAGCTTGGTGTCGCGGGCGTCGATCTCGTGCTCCTCGATGTGGATCGAGGTCAGGACGTCCTCTTCCACGAGGCGCTGCGACAGGATGATCGCGTCCTCGTAGTTGTGGCCTTCCCACGGCATGATCGCCACGAGCAGGTTCTTGCCGAGGGCCATCTCACCGTTCTCGGTGCACGGACCGTCGGCCAGCACCTGGCCGATCTCCACCCGCTGGCCCTCGTCCACGATCGGACGCTGGTTGGAGCAGGTGCCCTGGTTCGAGCGGTTGAACTTGCGCATCCGGTAGGACTTGCGGCTGCCGTCGTCGGCCATCACGGTGACGTAGTCGGCGGAGACCTCCTCGACCACACCGGACTTCTCGTTCACCACGACATCGCCGGCGTCGACAGCGGCGCGCAGTTCCATGCCGGTGCCCACGATGGGGGCCTCGGAACGGATCAGCGGAACCGCCTGACGCTGCATGTTCGCACCCATCAGGGCGCGGTTGGCGTCGTCGTGCTCGAGGAACGGGATCATCGCGGTCGCGACCGACACCATCTGGCGCGGCGAGACGTCCATGTAGTCGACCAGGGCCGCGGCGACGAGTTCGTTCTCCTCGTTGCCACGACGGCAGAGCACACGCTCCTCGAGGAAGTTGCCCTCGGCGTCCACCGGCGAGTTGGCCTGCGCACGAACGTGGCGGTCCTCCTCGTCGGCGGTGAGGTACTTGACCTCGTCGGTGACCTTGCCGTCGACGACCTTGCGGTAGGGCGTCTCGATGAAACCGAACGGGTTGACCCGCGCGTACACCGACAACGAACCGATCAGGCCGATGTTCGGGCCTTCCGGGGTCTCGATCGGGCACATGCGGCCGTAGTGCGACGGGTGGACGTCACGGACTTCCAGGCCGGCGCGCTCACGGGACAGACCACCCGGGCCGAGCGCCGACAGGCGGCGCTTGTGGGTCAGACCCGACAGCGGGTTGTTCTGGTCCATGAACTGCGACAGCTGGGAGGTTCCGAAGAACTCCTTGATCGCGGCGACGACCGGGCGGATGTTGATCAGGGTCTGCGGCGTGATCGCCTCGACGTCCTGGGTGGTCATCCGCTCGCGGACCACACGCTCCATACGGGACAGACCGACCCGGATCTGGTTCTGGATCAGCTCGCCGACGGTGCGCAGGCGACGGTTGCCGAAGTGGTCGATGTCGTCGACCTCGACGGGAACCTCTTCGCCGCCGGGGGCGGTCATGTTCCGGTCACCGGCGTGCAGACGCACCAGGTACTCGATGGTGGTGACGATGTCTTCCTTCGTCAGCACCGACGCGGTGATCTGCTCACCCAGGTGGATGCCCAGCTTCTTGTTGATCTTGTAGCGACCGACGCGCGCCAGGTCGTAGCGCTTCTCCTTGAAGAACAGGTTCTCCAGCAGGGTCTGCGCCGACTCCTTGGTCGGCGGCTCGCCCGGACGCAGCTTGCGGTAGATATCGAGCAGCGCCTCGTCCTGGCCCGCCGTGTTGTCCTTCTCCAGGGTGGACATCATGATCTCGGAGAAGCCGAAACGCTCGACGATCTCCTCGTTCGTCCAACCCAGCGCCTTCAGCAGCACGGTGACCGGCTGACGACGCTTGCGGTCGATACGGACACCGACGGTATCGCGCTTGTCGATGTCGAATTCCAGCCACGCGCCGCGCGACGGGATGACGCGCACGCTGTGCAGGTCCTTCTCCGTGGCCTTGTCGACGCTGGAGTCGAAGTAGACGCCGGGAGAACGCACCAACTGCGAGACGACGACGCGCTCGGTGCCGTTGATGATGAACGTGCCCTTGTCGGTCATCATCGGGAAATCACCCATGAAGACCGTCTGGCTCTTGATCTCACCGGTGTTGTTGTTGATGAACTCGGCCGTCACGAATAGTGGCGCCGCGTACGTCATGTCCTTGTCTTTGCACTCGTCGATCGAGGCCTTGACCTCTTCGAAACGAGGGTCGGAGAAAGACAGGGACATGGAGCCGGAGAAGTCTTCGATCGGCGAGAGCTCCTCGAGCACCTCCTCGAGTCCGCCCGAGAGCCCGACGTCGCCGCGCGCGGCGGCCTTTTCTCGCCATGACGGCGAGCCGATCAACCATGCAAAAGAGTCCGTTTGTAGATCGAGAAGTCCGGGCACCTCCAAGGGTTCACGGATCTTCGCGAAAGACACCCGCAATGGGGCTCCGGGGATTCCGGCAACTGCCTTGGTCTGGGTGGAGACTGCCAAGATGCGTCCTTCCAGCACCTCACGCGCGTCGCGTGGTGGTCCGCGACCGTCGCTTGCCTGCTACGTTGAGATTCTCGCTGGTCACGACCCGAACGAACCCGAACAGGCAACAACGAAAGCAACACCGGAAGGGTGACACTTAGGAGTGCGGATCGAGGAATGGACAGGAGGCAGCCAGCGCAACGTCCAAACCTACACCTATCGGCACGGAGGTGTCAAAGTACCACCCGTGCGAACGTTCACGTGGCTGCCGCGCCGAGCCCCGGAAGGGGTAGACACCGCCCCGTCACGGAGCGGTGCCCCGGCCCGAAACGCTGGCTGCGTCGAGGGCGGCGGGGCGGGTGAAGCCACTGTGACAGCTGCCGCTGTTGTGAATAGCGTGACGGCTCGGGCGAAGCTCGTCAAGTGGCGGCCCGACCTGGATGTCGATGCGATCGGCCGTCACGTTCAAGATCACCCGCCGACTCACTGATCGACGATCTCGCCTGCCAACCAGCGACCGTCCACCTTCTGCATGCGCAACACGACCGGTCCCGCGACGCTCTGCTGGGCCACGCCCCCCTTGGTCGCGCTCACGACCAGATTCACCAGCAACTCCGCCCGATCATCGGTGAGCATGGTCACCCCGATGGGGTCGGCCTTGGCATCAGCGCTGGTCTGCGCCTGTTTGATCGCGTCGATCGTGGTCGAGGAGAATTTGTCCAGATCGGTCAGCATCGCGCCGGTGACCACCGAGCGCACCGCCGCCTCGTAACCGTCGATGTGTTCGATGTCGTAGCCGTAGATGGTGCGCAGCGCGTGGTCGGCGGCCGCGCGCACCTCCTCGGTTCCCGCGCTGTCGACGAAGGCCAGATTCGAATCGTTCACGCCCGGCCGCAACGCGGCGGTGACCGCGAATCCGGCCAGCGCGACCGCGGCGACCACGGACCCGACGACGACCGTCCAGGACGATCCCCGGCCCGCGAAACGACGCGCACGCGGTTCTGCGCCGCCACCGCGCGCCCACTTCTTGCTCGCGCGCGAGGCGCTCGGATCCCCGGAGCGTGGCAGTACCGCGGCGCGCGCCGGACGGGTCCCCGCGACGGCGCGGGCACTCGGACGGGCGGCGGACCCGGCGGCCGGACGCCGCCTGGAGGTGACCCGGTTGACCGGTCTACGAGAATTCATCGGGTGTTCCTCCTACGATCCGGGCTTGGGCGCGGTAGGCGCGTCGGCGGGCGCCTGGGCCCCGTCGGCGGCGGGCTGCTGAGCGGGCTGTCCCATTCCGCTCGGTCCCGGGCCGTCGAGCAGCACCGGCTGGGTCAGCGACGCGACCTGCTCGGCCTTCCAGACATCGCCGTTCCTGGCCATCTCCAGGCTCCAGGTGTAGCGGTAGTCCGAGACCGACTTGTCCGGCTTGGACTCGGTCACCTGGAGTACCACCAGCGCGGTGGCCTTGTCGCGCTCGCTGTTGAGCGCGGTCAGCGAGGCGCCGAGCACCTTCGATTTCATCTCGACACCCGCCTGCGCGGCGAGCTGCTCGGACTGCTGCTGATTCTTCTGCGCCGATTCCAGGATCGCGCCGGTCATCGACGAACGGGCCATCGCGAGCGAACCCGGGACGTCGTCGAGTTCCATCGAGGTCATATTGATGGCGGCCTGGCGCGCCGAATCGAGGGCGCTGTCGCGGGCGGCGGCACGCGGGCCGTCGGTGAACCAGGCGGACCTGGCCCAGCCCGCGCCGAACCACGCCGCGGCGATCAGGGCGACGACCAACGCGCCGACCGCGACGGTGCTCGCGGCGACCGGTGCGCGGCGTGCGGTCCCGGCCGCGCGGTTCGCGTCGGGAGGCGCCGCAGAGCCACTTCCCACGACCACGGCGGCCTTGTCCGCCCCGGCGGTGTCGGATGACGATCCGGGGGCCGCGGCCGACGCCGACGACTCGGCCGCCGTGGCATCGGATTCCTCGGTCCCCGGTTCGCTCGCCCCCGGCATTTCCTTGGAGAGGTCGATGTTCACGACAGGCACCCTAACGTTGTCGGTCCTGGTCACCGCTTCGGCGTGACCCCGAGCAGGGTGGCCATCTGTACGGCGATCGGATTCAGATTCAGCTTGTCCGGATCGGTCTTGGGAACGTCGTCCCACGGCTGCGCGACGGCCGGATCGGCCGTGTCGGCCCGCGCTCCGCCGCGTACCGCGGTCGGATTACCCTGCGGCACGGTGCACTTCGCGTTCGTGTTGAACGGGAACTCGTCACGGGAGTCGTCGAAGTCGGGGTTCTGCGCCTTCATCTGCTCGAGAATCTGGTACGTCCCCTCGTAGCCGACCGTACACGCGGGCGGATTGTTCACCTCGAGCACCAAACCGAAATGGCTGGTGCCGTCACCGGGCGCGGTGGCCGACGCGCCGACCGAGAGTCCGGGCAGCATGATCAGCAGCGGTTGCAGCGCGTAGAACTTCGGTGAGATGGCCTGCAACAGCACCCGCAGATTGGTCAGGTCCTCGGTGAGCGCCGCGCCGCTCTCGCGCAGCAGCGCGCCGATCTGGCGGCCCGCGTCGGTACCGGTGCCGATCAATCGACGCACGGCCGGATCGCTGGAGCGCAATTGGGCGGTGACCTGGTCGAGGCCGTCGCTGAACTGCCGGATGGCCGCCGACTGCTCGGCCTGGGTACCGAGCGCGATCTTGCCGTCACGGATCAATTGGATGGTCTGCGGCAGCGCCTCGTCGAACGTCTCGGTGAAGGTGTTCAGCGATTCGAGCAGGACCTTGAGATCGTCGCCTTTGCCGTTGAGCGCCTTCCCGAGTTCGGTGACGGTCGTGTGCAACGCGGCGAGATCGACCGAACTGGTGAAATGATCCACGCTCCCGATCAGTTCCTCGACCGAGATCGGCGTGCTCGCCCCGACGATCACCGAATCGTTCTTCAGGTACGGGCCGCTGTCGCTGTCGGGCTGGAGATCCACGTACTGCTCGCCGATCGCGGACCTGTTCGCCACCACGGCCTTCGCCGACGCCGGAATCCTGGGCCCGCTCGTCTCCAGATCGAGGGTGAGGACCACACCGTCGGAACTGAGTTGCAGGTCGCCGACGCGCCCCACCGGCACGCCCCGGTAGGTGACCTCGGCGCCCTTGTAGATGCCGCCGGTCTGGGTCGCCTCCACCTTCACCCGGTAGAGGCCGAATCCGAACATCTCGTCCAGTCGGACGTAGCGGGCGCCGACGTAGACGACGCCGAGCACGGCGATCAGCACGAACGCGATCAGCTGATAACGCACCAGGCGTGTCATCGCGGAGCCTCCTGCTGATCGACACCGAACTGTTCGAGCAACGGACCCAGCGGATTCGGCACCCCGGGAATCCCGGGAACCTGGGCCAGGCTCTGCGGCAGCGGCACCAGCGAGACGGTCGGCCAGCCGGGGCTCGGACCGTTCCCGTTGTAGTACGGATTGCTCGGATTCACCGGAACCGGGCGGCCTACCGGCGGGATGTAGACCGGATCACCTTTGCCCACACCGAGATTGCTCAAGGCGACGCCGATCTGCGCGTCCACCGAGAGCCAGGTGTTGACCGAACCGCCGAAGGTGCCCTCCAGCGTCGAATCCGGGAACGGATAGGTCGGGATCAACGGCAGCGCGGTCACCAGATCCGGTGCGGCACGGCCGAGTTCCTGCAAAGTGGGACGCAACGAGATCAGGTCGGCGATGAGATCGTCCTTCGAGGCGTTCAGCACGTCGAAACCGGCCTCGCCCACCCGATCCAGCTGGGTCAGCAACGAGATCAATTGCGGCCGTTGCTCATTGAGTATCTTGATACCGGCGGGCAGCTCGTCGAGGATCTTCCCGATCTGGAAGGTCTGGGTACTCACCCTGGCACTGAGCGTGCCGAGTCCGTCGATGGCGCGGGTGATGTCGTCGACCTGCTGATCCAGTCCGGTGATCAACGTCTCGGTCTGTTCGAGCAGGGAACGCACCCGGCCCTCGCGTCCGCCGAGCGCCTTGTTCAATTCGGTGACGATCGGCTGCAATTGCGCGACACCGCCACCGTTGAGAAGCAGCGACAGCGCGCCGAGCACCTGTTCGATCTCGGTGGCGTGCCTGGTGTGATCGACCGGGATGACCGAACCGTTCGTGAGCCGGTTCGGATCGGGATCGGCCGCGGGCTCGGACAATTCGATGAATTTCTCACCGAGCAGATTCGACTGCCGCACCTCGGCCCGCGCGTTGGCGGGCAGATCGACCGACGAATTGACCAGCGTACGCACACTGGCCGTCCACTTGTCCTTGCCGATGCTGATCTCCTCGACGCGCCCCACCGGCACGCCTTCGACCTTCACCGAGGACTGCGGCACCAGATCGAGGACATCGTCGAACTGGATCTCGATGGTCATCGGATGGTCGCCGACATCGGCGCCACCGGGCAGCGGAATGCTGTAGATACCGTCGGACGAGCAGGACGTGACCAGCGCCGCGGTGACCGCGAGCGCCACCGCGCCGCCGAAACCACGTGCGGCACTACGGATCTTGTTCATCGCCCACCTTCTTCGGACGGCGGCAACCGGTTGGACGGAGTACCGGGCACGGTGCCCGGCACCGGATCGCGCTGCTGGTTCTCGCCGCTGAGAATGCCGAACGGCAGGATCAGCGTCGGGGTCTGCACCCCGGCGGTGATCTGGTCGGTGATCTCCTTGCAGTGTTCGATGATCGGGCGCAACTGCCTGCCCAACGCCTCGAATTGCGGATCACCCGGCATCAGCTTGGACAGATCGAGCATCTTGCACACCACGCCGAACGGATCCTGCAATTCCGGAAAGTTCGCCCGCATGTCGAGGGTGCCGGATTCGCCGTTGTGGATATTGATCAGATTGCTCAACGCCACCGGCAGGACCGGAAGCACCGCGGCCAGGTCGTCGCGCTGGTCGGCCAGAGTTCTCGTCAACGTGGTCAACGCGGCGGCATTGTCGGCGACCAGTTCCCGGTTGTCGTCGATGAACCGCGCGACATCACCGAGTGCGACCGAGAGCAATTCCAGTGCCTCGCCGAGATTCTGACGCTCACCGGCGAGGAAACCCGCCAGATCGGCCAATTGCGTGTTGAATTCGCGCACCTGCGCGTCGTTGACGGCCAGCATGCTGACGAAACTCTGTAGATTCTTGACCGTCTCGAAGATATCGCCGCGCGCGTCGGACAGATAGCGCGCCGCCTTGCTGAGCTGGGAAATGCTGTTGGCGAGCGCTTCGCCGTTACCCGCCAGATTCGCCGAGGAACTGCGCACCAGTTCGTTGACCGCGCCCTCTTTGTTGGCGCCGTTGGGGCCGAGTGCCTCGGAAAGTTCCGCGATGCTCTTGTACAGCTGATCGACCTCGACCGGCGTCACGGTACGGTCGCGCGGAATGGTCGCGTCGCGTTCCATTTTCGGACCGCCCCGATAGACCGGGGTGAGCTGGATGAACCGGTCGGAGACCACCGACGGGGTGATCTGCGCCGCCTGCGCCTCGGCCGGAATATCGTATTCCCGGTCGACGCTCATCACGACTTTCACCTGGTCACCCATCGGTTCCACCGAATCGACCGATCCGACCGCCACACCGAGGATTCGCACATCCGAACCCTCGTAGATACCGACCGAGCGATCGAAATACGCGGTGATCCTGGTGGTGTTCATCCGATCGAAGAACCGCCACAGGAATCCGGCGGCCACCACGATCACGACGAGTCCGATCACCATCGTCACCTTGGCGCCGCGGCTCATCCCGCGTAGCGCGGTCAGTGGCTCGTTACTCGCGGCCACGTCAGTTACCTCCCAGGGTGCGCACCGGCGCGCGGTCGCCCGGAATCTCGGGCAGGGCGGGCGGAATCACATTGGTGATCACCGCGTCGAACCAACGACCCGAGCCGAGCACATTCGCGTACAGGCCGTAGAACGGCGCCGCGAGTTCCAAGGTCTTGGAGATGTTCTGCTGGTTGTCGTTCAACAATTCGATCGACGCGTGCAGATTCGTCAGCGCGGGACCGATCTGTTCCTCGTTGTCGTGCACCAGCGCGCTCAATTCGGCCGACACCGTCTTCGCGCCGGTGAGCAGCTGGTGAATGGCCTGCTGGCGGATATTCAACTCCGCGAGCAACTGTCCGCCCGAGGCGAGTAGACGTTCGAATTCGGCATTGCGATCGGCCAGCACCCTCGTGGTCTGATTCGTCGCACGGAACAGGCGCTTCAATTCCTCGTCGCGTTTGGCCAGCGTTTCCGAGAGCCGGGCGATGCCGTCGATCGAACCCCGGATCTGCGGCGGTGTGGTCTCGAAGGCGTCGGCGAGCACCTGCATACTCGTCGCCAGCTGGCCGGTATCGATGTTCTCCAGGCTGTTCGCCGCGTCGGTGAACGCGTCGATGACGTCGTACGGTGCGACGGTGCGCGACAACGGAATCCGCTTGCTCGGATCGGCCGGATCGGTTCCGTGCGGATCCAGTGCCAGGTACTTCTGGCCCAGCACCGTCTTGATCTGGATGGACGCGGTGGTCTCGTTGCCGATCCAGGCGTCCTTGGTCCGGAATTCGACCAGGACCCGGTCCCCGTCGAGGCTCACGCCCGCGACCTGGCCGACCTTCACCCCGGCGATGCGGACCTCGTTGCCCTTCTTCAGACCCGCCGCCTCGGAGAATTCGGCGGTGTAGGTGATCCCGGCGCCGATGATCGGCAGCCGGTCCAGGAAGAACGCCGACACCGTCACCAGCAGCACCATCGACAGTCCGAGCGCGCCGAGAAATGCCGGGCTGCGTTTACCGAGCAGAATGCGGTCGTCCATCAGCGGGCCTTCCCCGAGCAGCGCGGCGCGGCATTCGTGTACAGCGGCTGGTTGATCGTGGGCATCCCCGCGGGCAGGTTGAGCTGCGGCGCGTCGACCGCGCCCGGCCCGACCACGACGTCGATACCGCACAGATAGAACTGGAACCAGGAGCCGTAACTACCGACACGGCCGAGCTTTTCCATCTTGATCGGCAGGGTCGCCAGCGTCTGGTTCACCTCGTCGGAACGCTCGTCGAGAGTGCCGGTGAGCTGACCGAGCCCCGCGATCGACCCTTGCAGAGTCGGGCGCACCGGAACGAGCAGATCGGAGGTGGCCGAGGCCAGGTTGCCCAGCGACGACACCGAACGCCCGATCACGTCGCGCTCGGCGGACAGGCCGCTGACCAGTGCCTCGGTATTCACGATGAGCTGGTCGAACTGATCGGCGCGCTGATTGACCGTTTCCAGGATCTGCGTCAGGTTCTTGACCAGCTCACCGATCACCGCGTCCTTGTCGGCGATCTTGTTGGTCAGATCCGCGGTCGAGGCGACCAGATCGTGGATGGTGCCCTGCTCGCCCTGGAAGACCTGGATGATCTCGAAGGACAGCTTGTTCACATCGTCGGCCGTGAGCGTGCGGAACAACGGGCGGAAACCGTTGAACAGCGTGGTCAGGTTGAGCGCGGGGCGTGTCTTGTCCAGGCCGATGGTCGCGCCCTCGTTCAGTTTCCTGCCCTGTTCGCCCACCCCCTGTTCGAGAGCGATATACCGCTGGCCGACCAGGTTCCGGTAGCGGATGGTCGCCGTCGTCGACGCGGGCAGCCAACTGCGGTCCTGCACCTCGAAGACGACCTCGGCCTGTCGCCGGTCGACGATCTTCACCGCGGTCACCTTGCCGACCCGCACACCGGCGATACGCACCTCGTCGCCCTTGTTGAGCGAGGTGACGTCGGTGAACCTGGCCTTGAACTCGGTGCCGCCGCCGGTGTAATTGGCGATGGACAGGCCGAGCATGAGTGTGGCGAACAACGTCACTATGACGAAAATGATCAATTTGGTCAGCGGACCGCCGAGCCCGCGCATTCTCGCCCTCATCGCACACTCACCTCGCTACCGCGGAACGCGGGCGCACCGGCCCGGGTCACCCAACCGGGCACTTCCTCCGGCGAGACACCGTGCGCCGCACCGTAGATCGCGCCGAGCGACTGCTGTTCGCCCGGCGACCCCGCAACCGTCGGAACCTGTCCGGCCGGGAAGACCCCGAGCTGCGGTTCCGGCAGATAGCCGGTGGTCTGATCGCCGGGATTACGACTCGGCACCGCGTAGGAGCCGTCGTTGGGCGGGCCGCTGATGTACTGGCCGACATCGACGCCGAGCGGATACTCGGCCACACACCACGGCGGCCTGGTATCGAACCAGCGCGGCTCGTCCTGGTTCGGCAGATACCTGCCGCGCGTGTTGACCAGTTCGATCGTCACCCGGGAGCCGGGATTGTCCTTACCCATACCCATGATGTCGTCGATACGCGGTTTCATCTTCGCGAAATTCGCCATCGTGCACGCGTAGGTAGGCGAGTATTTGGCCAGCATCTCCAGCGCCGGACGCGAATCGGCGGCGATATCGACGATATTGTCGCGATTGGCGACCAGGAAGTCGGCGGTACTCGCCGACGTCGGGGTCAGGACCGCGTAGAGCGTGTCGATATCCGAACGACGCTGCACGATCGTCGCGTTGGTGGTGCGCAGATTGTTCAGGGCGTCGATCAACTGCGGCGCGGCGTCGGAATAGGTGGCCGCCACCGTCGCGAAACTGCGCAGATCGTCCTGCAATTCCGGCATGACCGCGTTGACCTCGCGGAAGATGCCGTCGAGCCGGTCGATGGTGACGCCGAGCGCGGTGCCCTGACCGGCCAGCGCCTGCGACAGCGCGCCGAGCGTCGCGGCCAGATCCTGCGGCGGAATGGCCTGGAGCAGTGGCATCAGATCGTCGAGCAGTTTGCTGATCTCGATCGCGTTGCCGCTCTGGTCCTGATACAGCGTGAGACCGTCGGTCAGATGCTGCGGACTGCGCTCCTCGGGAATGATCAGATCCACGTACCGCTCACCGAACAGCGTCTTCGGCAGCAGCCGGGCGGTGGCGTTGGCCGGGATCTGCTCGGCCTTGGCGGGATCGATCGCCAGGTCCAGGGTCACCTTGCCGCCCTCGGAACTGCTCGAACGGACCTCACCGACATTGACGCCGCGGACCTTCACATCCGCGTTGCGAGTCAACGCGTTGCCGACGCTGTCGGTGATGAGGTCGACGTCGACCGTCTTCACGAACTGCTTGTTGTAGATCGCGACGGTCGACCACAGGAACAGCGCGACCAGCGCGAAGAACGTGACACCCAGGACCCGGACGCGGAGTTTCTCCGTCTTACGCCAGGTCTGCACGCGGTTCATCCGGCGACCCGCACGGTGGTCGTCGTTCCCCAGATCGCCAGGCTCAGGAAGAAATCGAGCACATTGACCAGGACGATCGCCGCACGCACCGCACGCCCGACGGCGACGCCGACACCGGCGGGACCGCCGGTGGCGTTGAAGCCGTAGTAGCAGTGCACGAGGATGATCACGAACGCGAATACCAGCACCTTGAGGAACGAATAGAGCACGTCCTCCGGTGGCAGGAACAGACTGAAATAGTGGTCGTAGGAACCGCTGGACTGCCCGTTGAACCAGACGCTGATCAGTCGCGAGGCGATGAAGGTGCCGAGCAGGCCGACGACGTAGAGCGGGATGACCGCGACGAAACCGGCGATCACGCGGGTGGTGACCAGGAACGGCACACCGGGCACCGCCATCACCTCGAGCGCGTCGATCTCCTCGGAGATCCGCATGGCGCCCAATTGCGCGGTGAAACCGCAGCCGACCGTGGCGGACAGTGCCAAAGCCGCCACCAGCGGCGCGATTTCACGGGTGTTGATGTAGGCGGTCAGGAAGCCGGTCAGCACCGAACTGCCGAGCGAGTCCAGCGCCTTGAAACCCTGGAGACCGACGACGACGCCGACCGAACCGGACATGAAGACGATGACGCCGATGGTGCCGCCGATGACGGCGAGCGCGCCGGATCCGAAGGTCACCTCGGCCAGCAGCCGCATGACCTCCTTGCGGTAGTGCACCGCGGTGCGCGGAATCCACGCGATGGCCCGGGCGTAGAACGCCATCTGGTCGCCCGCGCGATCGATGACATTCAGTGGTGCGCGCGCGATCTCACCGACCCGGCGTGTCGTCTTGGCGATGACCGGGTTCCGATAGGGGGTGGCCATGGATCATGCGCCCTTGGCGGGAACGACCTGCAGGTACACCAACGTCAAGACCAGATTGACGAAGAAGAGCACCAGGAATGTGATCACCACGGACTGGTTCACCGCGTCACCGACTCCTTTCGGACCACCTTTGGGATGCAGCCCCTTGTACGCGGCGATGACACCGGCGAGAAGACCGAACACCAGCGCCTTGATCTCCCCGATCCACAGATCCGGGAGCTGAGCCAGTGCCGAGAAGGACGCGAGATACGCGCCGGGAGTGCCGCCTTGGAGCAGCACGTTGAAGAAATAGCCGCCCGCGATGCCGACGACCGAGACCAGGCCGTTGAGCAGCAGGGCCACCAGCATCATGCCGAGCACGCGCGGCACCACCAGGCGCTGGATCGGGTCGATGCCGAGCACTTCCATCGCGTCGATCTCTTCGCGGATGGTCCGCGCGCCGAGGTCGGCCGCAACGGCGGAACCGGCCGCGCCCGCGATGATCAACGCGGTCACGACCGGTGCGGCCTGCTGCACCGTGGCCAGCACGCTGGTTGCGCCGGTGAAGGATTCGGCGCCCAACTGCTTGATGAGCGAACCCGTCTGCAACGCCACCACGGCGCCGAACGGAATTGCCACCAAAGCGCTCGGCAGGATCGAGACACTCGCGATGAACCACGATTGCTCGATGAACTCCCGCCACTGGAACGGCTTCTTGAAAGTCTTGCGGACGACATCGATGAACAGCGCAAAAATGTTGCCCGCCTGCGCAAACGCCGACTCCATTGGAGTCAACACACGCGCGAGGGTCCGATTCACGGACCGTATGTTACCCGCTGGTTGTGTTGTGTCGAACTGTTGAGTCGAACGCGCCGCCCTGGTACTTGTCCAGATCGGCGGTGTTGTATGCCATGACCTGTGTGTCGTCGCTCTCCGCGAGCGATTCGCGGATGGCGACCTGCGCGGCGTGTGGCAGCGTGTGGAGGATTTCCTGCACCCGCTGCTTACGGCGGTGCACCGCCTGGCGTACCGGCATACCCGGCTGGGCCTTCATCTGCGGGATGATGCCCTCGACCTCTTCGGCGCCACCGTGGTGGTGACCGGCGTCGACCATGGCCTGCTCGCGGGCCATCTGGGTCTCGTCCTTCTCCTCGGACATGCCGATCGGGCCGATCATGCGGCCGTTGAGGAACTGCTTGACCACGGGCTCCTCGGACGTCAGCAGCACCTCGCGCGGACCGAACATCACCAGCTGCCTGCGGAACAGCATCCCGATATTGTCCGGGACGGTACGGGCCAGGTTGATGTTGTGCGTGACGATCAGGATCGTGGCATCGATCTGGGCGTTGATATCGATCAACAGCTGCGACAGATACGAGGTACGCACCGGATCCAGACCGGAGTCCGGCTCGTCGACGAGGATGATCTGCGGATCCAGGACCAGCGCTCGCGCCAGTCCGGCGCGCTTGCGCATACCGCCGGAGATCTCACCGGGGAGTTTGCCCTCGGCGCCGAGCAGACCCGTCAGCTCGAGCTTCTCCATCACGATCTTCTTGATCTCGGACTCGTTCTTCTTCGTATGCTCACGCAGCGGGAACGCGATGTTGTCATACAGATTCATCGAGCCGAACAGCGCGCCGTCCTGGAACAGCACACCGAAGAGTTTGCGGATCTCGTAGAGCTCCTTGTTGGAGCACGTCGTGATATCGGTGCCGTCGATGAAGATCGACCCGCGCTCCGGGCGCAACAGCCCGATCAGCGACTTGAGGAACACCGACTTACCGGTACCCGACGGACCGAGCAGTGCGCTGACCTCGCCCGACGGCAGAGTGATAGAGACATCCTGCCAAATTCGCTGGGAACCGAAGGATTTGGTAACACCCTCGGTCCTGACCTCGACGCCCACGCCAACCTCCACTTTTTCTCAGCGAGCACCCCACCGCGAACCGCGCGCTCGGTCATCGCGGCGTGCGTGTGATAGTGGGTTCGGTCACTCTAACCCACGAGCGAGACACGGCACACCCCAACCTGACCGAAGAGTAACCCAGAAACCTTCTCAATATTCGCAATATCCGGGTGCTCGCACACCCGAAAAGCGGAACGGGCGGTCCCCCGCAGGGAACCGCCCGTTCGACGTAATTCGTTCGAATTACTTGACCGCGACCTTGGCGCCGGCCTCTTCCAGCTTCGCCTTGGCGGCCTCGGCGGCATCCTTGGCGACCTTCTCCAGGATGGCCTTCGGGGCGCTCTCGACGAGGTCCTTGGCTTCCTTCAGGCCCAGGCCGGAGACGATCTCACGGACCACCTTGATGACCTGGATCTTCTTGTCGCCCGCGCTCTCGAGCACGACGTCGAACTCGTCCTGCTCCTCGACGGCCTCGACCGCGGCGGGGCCGACGGCGGCGACGGCGACGGGGGCAGCCGCGGTGACCTCGAACTTCTCTTCGAACTTCTTGACGAAGTCCGACAGCTCGAGCAGGGTCATGTTGCCGAAGGTCTCGAGCAGTTCGTCAACGTTGGCCATTGTTGTTCCTTTCGGGGAAATGAGTATGTGGGTCGGGTGACGCCGTCACCCGTGAGGGACCGGAGGTCACTCGGCGGCGGGAGCTCCGCCTTCTTCGGCCTGCTTCTTCTCCTGCAGCGCGGCGGCCAGGCGGGCCACCTGCGAAGCGGGAGCGTTGAACAGACCAGCGGCCTTGGCCAGGTTGCCCTTCATGGCACCGGCCAGCTTCGCCAGCAGCACCTCACGGGTCTCCAGGTCGGCGATCCGCTCGACCTCGGACACGGACAGCGGCGCGCCGTCCATGTACCCGCCCTTGATGACGAGCGCCTTGTTGTCCTTGGCGAAGGCCTTGAGGGCCTTGGCCGCGTTGACAGGCTCACCGCTGATGAAGGTGATCGCGGTCGGTCCGACGAACAGGTCGTCGAGGCCTTCCACGCCCGCCTCGGCGGCGGCACGCTTGACCAGGGTGTTCTTGGCGACGGAGTAGGTGGCCTCCGTGCCCAGCGCCCGACGCAGCTCGGTGAGCTTGCCGACCGACAGGCCACGGTATTCCGTGACCACGGTGGCGGTCGAACTCTTGAACTGCTCGGTGATCTCCGCGACCGCGGTAACCTTCTCGGGTTTTGCCATACTTCGCCTCCTCTCTGGATGTCGGTTCGTCTACGAACTGTCGAAAACCAGGGCCCGGCGATATGACAGACAAAACTAACGCCCCGGACGCAGAGCGTTCCGGGGCGCACAGGACAACCGACTCGGCGAGCGAATCGAGTTCCCGACCTCGGCTCTCCCTGCGTGGGCCGCCGGCAATGTCGCCGGACCTTCGACCGACCCCGTGCGGGATCGACGACCAACGGTCTTCGGTAGAACGGATTGGGTAGTTATCGAACTGGTCGATGACTGACGTTCAATGTACCCGGTAGCCCCACCATCTGCCAAAACAGGGTCGGACAGCTGGTGCGAACCACGCCTTGCGGACACGTCCCGCGCCCATCGTCTTCGGCCGACGCGATCATCGCGCCCTACGACACCGATCTCGGCGCCCTCGTCGAAGTTGTTGCGTCCGTGCATGATCGGAATCGCGACGGCGCCGGAAACGCCGAGGGCGGGAACGCGGGTCGCGTTCCCGCCCTCGGCGGTGGTTACTGAGGTACGAGACCTCGGGCGCTACTTACGCGTCCTCCTCCAGGAGGTTGCGGGTGCGGTTCGGGTCCACCGGGATGCCCGGTCCGGTGTTCGTCGAGACCGTGATCTTCTTGACGTAGCGGCCCTTGGCGGTCGACGGCTTGACGCGCAGGATCTCGTCCAGCGCGGCACCGTAGTTCTCCACCAGCTTGGCGTCGTCGAAGGACGCCTTGCCGATGACGAAGTGCAGGTTGGCCTGCTTGTCGACGCGGAAGTTGATCTTGCCGCCCTTGATGTCGTTGACGGCCTTGGTCACATCGTTGGTGACCGTGCCCGTCTTCGGGTTCGGCATCAGGCCGCGCGGGCCGAGGACACGCGCGATCCGGCCGACCTTGGCCATCTGGTCGGGGGTGGCGATAGCGGCGTCGAAGTCGAGCCAGCCGCCCTGGATCCGCTCGATCAGATCCTCGGCGCCGACGGCGTCCGCACCGGCGGCTTCGGCCTCGGCGGCCTTCTCGCCCGCGGCGAACACGATGACGCGAGCGGTCTTACCGGTGCCGTGCGGCAGGTTGACGGTGCCGCGCACCATCTGGTCGGCCTTACGGGGATCCACACCGAGACGAACGGCGACCTCGACGGTCGCGTCGGTCTTGGTGGTGGCGGTCTCCTTCGCGAGCCGCGTCGCGGCCAGCGGCGAGTACAGCGCGGACTTGTCGACCTTCTCGGCCGCGGCGAGATACGCCTTGCTTCGTTTTGCCATGATTCTCTGTCCTCGTTATAGGTTCAGAAGTGGTTGTCGGGCCTGGCCGGCCCTCCCACTCGGGAGCGGAGTCGCTCGGAAGGCGGTACTCAGCCCTCGACGGTGATACCCATCGAACGCGCGGTACCCGCGATGATCTTGGCCGCCTGATCGATATCGTTGGCGTTCAGATCTTCCTGCTTGGTCTTGGCGATCTCACGGACCTGGTCCATGGTGACCTTCGCGACCTTGAGGCGATGCGGCTCGGCCGAACCCTTCTGCACACCGGCGGCCTTGAGCAGCAGCCTGGCGGCGGGCGGGGTCTTCAGCTTGAAGTCGAACGACCGGTCCTCGTACACCGAGATCTCGACCGGGATGACGTTGCCACGCTGCGACTCGGTCGCGGCGTTGTACGCCTTGCAGAACTCCATGATGTTGACGCCGTGCTGACCGAGCGCGGGGCCGACCGGAGGAGCCGGGTTCGCCTGGCCGGCCTGGATCTGCAGCTTGATGATCCCGGCGAGCTTCTTCTTCTTGGGGGGCATCTTTCTTCCTTGGTTTCGGTTCCTTACGGTTGCCGTAAGCCTGTTGCGGGCGCGGCCCGCATCCGGACGCGCGGGCCCGGCATCAGCGCACGGATCCGATGACGCGCATCGGATCCACGCACGAACCAACACACCTTACCGGGGCCGTGCCCTGGTCCTTCGCGTGGGGCCGTGGTGCGGCCCCCGCCGATCAGATCTTCGCGACCTGCGTGAACGCCAGCTCGACCGGAGTCTCGCGACCGAAGATCGACACGAGCACCTTGAGCTTCTGCTGTTCGGCGTTGACCTCGGAGATGCTGGCGGGCAGCGTCGCGAACGGTCCGTCCATCACGGTCACCGACTCGCCGACCTCGAAATCGACCTCGATGACGGGCTTGGGGGCCACATCGCTGGAGCCGGAGCCCTCGGCGCCCGCCGCGGCGGGCTTCTTCTGCTGCTGCGCGGCCGGGACGAGGAATTTCACCACGTCGTCGATCGACAGCGGCGAAGGGCGCGAGGTCGCGCCGACGAATCCGGTGACACCGGGAGTGTTGCGCACCGCGCCCCACGACTCGTCGTTGAGTTCCATCCGGACCAGGATGTAGCCGGGCAGCACCTTGCGATTGACGTTCTTGCGCTGGCCGTTCTTGATCTCGGTGACCTCTTCGGTCGGCACCTCGACCTGGAAGATGTACTCCTCCAGATCCAGGTTCTGCACGCGGGTCTCGAGGTTGGTCTTCACCTTGTTCTCGTAACCGGCGTACGAGTGGATGACGTACCAGTCACCGGGGGCGCGCTTGAGCGCTGCCTTCATCTCGGCGACGGGGTCGGCGGGCTCCGCGTCGATCGGAGCGGCGTCGACCACGGGCTCGGATTCGATGGACTCGGAATCGTCGGACTCGGACGCAGCGGGCTCGGAATCAGCGACCACAGCAGATTCCTCGACGGTCTCCACGGCATCCGCCGCGTCGTCGACCGGGAACTCGTCGTTGGTGTCGTTCTCCGGGGTGCTCACTGGGGCACTCGCTTCCTGTGTCGTCACGTACATCCTCTGCGTGCCGGGGCCGGACGCGGCGTCATGCTCCGCCCGCCCCGGGATCGGCTACCGGTGTCGGCGTTCGCGGGTGCTCAGCCGAACAGCCAGTTGACACCTTTGATGAACGCCAGATCCAACCCGCTGATGAACGCGACCATGAAGACCACGAACACCAGAACAACGCTCGTATAGGTAATCATCTGCTTACGGTTCGGCCAGATCACCTTGCGCAGTTCCGCGACGACCTCGCGCAAGAACTTGATCAACTTGGAGATCGGGTTGCTGCGCTTGGTCTTGGCGGCCGTTCTGCCCGCCTTCGACGGACGCTCGATCGTGGCCACCGAACCGGTGTCGACGGGAGCGGATCCGGCGCGATTGCGCCGAGCGGAACGCTTACCGCTCGGCCGTGCTACGGCGTCGTCGTCATCATGCGCGCCGCGGGTGTCCCGCTCGTCGCTCACGTCGATCCTCTCTCGTCGCCGGCATTCAGGGCAGGGGCGACAGGACTTGAACCTGCAACCTGCGGTTTTGGAGACCGCTGCTCTGCCAATTGAGCTACGCCCCTTCGGTCGGACATCCGGAACAAGTCCCGAACTCGTCCGACCACTCTTCCGTATTCAGTTGTACCCGGTGTCACACAACACACGCGCCACTCCGGCGGTTGCAGGCCCCGTGACGACCCCGAAGAAATCCTCCAGGGATATCACTCCGGACCGTCTGGAACCAGCCCCGTAGAGCAGCGCGCAGCGGCTGGTGACCCCAGAAACCTGAGTCTACGTTACCGCCCGCGCAGATAGCCAATCCGGGTCGGGCGACCAGGTCAGGCGGGGTACGCGGCCCCGATCAGGCCAGCGCGACCGTCGCGGTAGCGCGCCCGAAGATCTTCTTGCCCGCCGACTTCGCCACGATGGCGATCACCGCGGTCCGGGTCTGCGGATCCACCGATTTGACCTTGCCGGTGAACTCCACCTCGGCGGCCTCTTCCGAGCCGACGTAGACCGGGCTGGTGAAGCGGACGTTGTACTCCTTGACCGCACCGGGATCGCGCAGCCACGACGTCACGAAACCGCCGCCGAGACCCATCGAGAGCATGCCGTGCGCCACCACATTGTCGAGGCCGACGAGTCCGACGACCTCGTCACTCCAGTGGATCGGGTTCGCGTCGCCCGAGACGCCCGCGTAGTTCACCAGATCGCCGCGGGTCAGGCGAACGGTGCGCGGCGGAAGTTCGGTGCCGACGGCGACGTCCTCGAACGCGAGCGCGCTCTTGCTCGGCGCGATATCGGGAACGGCGGTGACCGGGGCGGGTGCGGCGGCGCCGGGCACCACGGTGCGCGGGCGATGCGCGGGCGCTTCCTCGTCGATGCCGTGCATCAGCACATTGCGCACCGCGCCGGTCAGATCGGGGTCGATATCGCCGCCGCTGCGTCCGATGAGCGTGGTGTAGGTGGTGAGCACCAGCTCGTCGTTCTGCGCGGTGACGGTGTTCTTGGTGACGATGATGTCGCCGCCGAACGCCTGCCGGAACGAATGCAGGTAGACATCGCAGGTCAGCTGGTCACCGACCCGGATGGGGCGATGGAATTCCAGGATCTGGTCGGTCTGCATGATCTGGCTGAGGTCGTAACCGGTGACGATCGTCTCGAACAGCTTGCGCTGGGCCAGAATGCCGACCAGGGAGATGAAGGTCAGCGGCGCGAGCAGCCCGTCGTAGCCGTATTCGCGCGCGGCGTCCTCGTCCCAGTGCACCGGGTGGTAGTCCTGCACGGCGCGGGCGTATTCGCGAACCTTCTCACGGCCGACTTCGTAGTAGTCGTCGACGCGGTAGTGGTGACCGACCATCGCCGCCGCGTGAGCGGCGGGGTCGAAATCTGCCTCGCTCGCCTGGACCGCTTCTGCTGTACCGGTGTTCATTGTCACGGAAGGACTGTACCTATCTGACCCCGCAACGCGAGGTCTCGGCGGAGCGGACACGGCCTCGCAGACGCTCGGCTACCTGTCCGCGTTTCGCGGGCTGTGAGTAACTGTCGCTCGCGGTCAACCACCACCGTCGAATCCGTAAACGCACTCAGGGCCGGACATATCTGTCCGGCCCTTCGCAGCTTCACGTCCGAGATAACCGGGATTCGAACCCGGTGCCCAATCACGCGGCAGCGGCACGCGTCGAATGGACTAGCGGGATTCGCGGTGCGCCCGGTGGGTTCCGCAGTTCGGGCAGAACTTCTTCAGTTCCAGCCGATCCGGATCATTGCGGCGGTTCTTCTTGGTGATGTAGTTGCGATGCTTGCACTGCTCGCAGGCCAAGGTGATCTTTGGCCGGACATCGGTGGACTTCGCGGCCACGATATTCCTTCTTTCGGTCAACCAGATGGTCTGATCGGTTCTATGGTAGCGATGGCCGGACTTGAACCGGCGACACAACGATTATGAGTCGTTTGCTCT
Source organism: Nocardia noduli (assembly GCF_019038455.1). Lineage (NCBI taxonomy): Bacteria > Bacillati > Actinomycetota > Actinomycetes > Mycobacteriales > Nocardiaceae > Nocardia > Nocardia noduli. The sequence continues at coordinate 13,487 of NZ_JAFMPL010000067.1, read as the reverse complement.
ACCGACTGAGCTACACCGCCACGTGGACGCATTGCCTGGATGACGCGCCCGGCTCCCTCTTACGTGGGAACGTTTAGCGATGCCGAGTCGGTCACCACCGGCAATCCGGCGAGCCCCCTAACGGAATCGAACCGTTGACCTTTTCCTTACCATGGAAACGCTCTGCCGACTGAGCTAAGGGGGCATGACTAGCTCCGCACCGAAAACCACTTGCTCGACTTCGGCGCGGCGAAGTCTTGAACGAGGTTACACACCTACCGGTCGCAGTTCCAAACCGGGTGGTCAGAGCGGTTTTCGCGGCCACCGATCCGGTGGCCGCCCGCCACCGGCTAGCGGTAGTTCACGAACTGGAGGGCGATTCCGAAATCCTCGCCCTTCAGCAGCGAGATGATCGCCTGCAGATCGTCGCGCTTCTTGCTGCTGACGCGCAGCTCCTCACCCTGGATCTGCGCCTTCACGCCCTTGGGGCCCTCGTCGCGGATCTTCTTGGAGATCTTCTTGGCGTGTTCGGCGTCGATCCCCTGGACCAGCGTGCCGGTGATCTTGTAGGTCTTTCCCGACGGCTGCGGCTCGCCCGCGTCGAACGCCTTGAGCGAGATATCGCGGCGAATCAATTTCTCCTTGAAGACCTCGAGCGCGGCTTTGACCCGCTCCTCCGCCTCCGCGGTGAGCACGATCTTCTCCTCGCCGGACCACTCGATCGTCGCGCCGGTGCCGCGGAAGTCGTAGCGGGTGTTCAACTCCTTCTCCGCCTGGTGCAGGGCGTTGTCGACCTCCTGCCGGTCGACCTTGCTGACGACATCGAAAGACGAATCGGCCACACTGCGCTCCTGTTCCTGACAGTCCTACGGGCTCACCTCGACCGGAATACGGCCACTGTCAGTTCTACCCGCCGACGACCGTCCCCGTCGCATCGCACGGGCACTACGGCAGGGCACTGTCCAGCCGGTTTGCAATTTCGGGAGGGGTACGTTGTAAGCTCACTTGCGCGCCGAGAAGCGCGACGGCAGGTTGCCCGAGCGGCCAATGGGAGCAGACTGTAAATCTGTCGGTGAAAGCCTACGTAGGTTCGAATCCTACACCTGCCACCCGAATACGAATGAGCGAGCTGATTACGCGAAAACGCGCGAACAGCTCGCTCTTTCGCTTTCTACCGCCCTGATCGGCGCCGGTGGATCAGTGCCGGTGCGGACCGCCCCCCATCTCCTCCAGACGAGCGATGCGATCGGCCATCGGCGGGTGGGTGGAGAACCAGCGGGTGGCGCGATCGCCCGCGCGGAACGGGTTGGCGATCATCAGATGCGATTGGGCCGTCAAACGCGGTTCCGGCGGCAGCGGGGCGGCCTGCACACCCCGCTCGAGTTTGCGCAGTGCCGAGGCCAGGGCGAGCGGATCGCCGGTCAATTCGGCGCCGGACTGATCCGCCTGGTATTCCCGCGAACGGGAGACGGCGAGTTTGACCAGGGTCGCGGCGATCGGGCCGAGCAGCGACACGAGGAAGACCCCGATGATATTCGGGCCCTCACCGTTGCCACGGCCGCCGAATATCGACGCGAAGAAGGCCAGATTGGCCAGACCCGAGATGACGGCGGCGAGCGCGCCCGCGACCGAGGAGATGAGGATGTCGCGGTTGTAGACGTGGGACAACTCGTGACCGAGCACCGCCCGCAATTCCCGTTCGTCGAGAATCTGGAGTATTCCGCTGGTGCAGCAGACCGCGGCGTGGCGCGGACTCCGCCCCGTGGCGAAGGCGTTGGGGGCGTTGGTCGGGCTGACGTAGAGCCGCGGCATCGGCTGGCGCGCCGTCGTCGCGAGTTCGCGCACGATCCGGTACATGACCGGCGCCTCCAGTTCGCTGACCGGTTGCGCGCGCATCGCCTTCAGCGCGAGTTTGTCGCTGTTGAAGTACGCGTACGCGTTCACCCCGACGGCGAGCAGGATCGCGAAGACAAGGATCGTGGGACTACGGAACATGGCTCCGGCGAAGACGATCAGCGCCGAGAGACCGACCATCAGACCGAACGTCTTCAGCCCATTCGCATACCCGTGCATATCCGCCCTGTTCCGCCTCTCCGGCTGTGACTCGTCGCCGCCCGGGCACGAGTCACCCGCGAGCTCACGACATCGGTTGTCGCGATGGGCCGCACGTCGATGTCACCGACGTCCGATATCACCCACCGCCGATTGCATCACACCAGGTCAACGACGCGAGTCGGGGAAAGGTTCCTGATCGGTAACAGCGGCGCGGCAGCAGGGGGGAGGGTCAGCCCACCCGCTCGATGGTGTAGCGCACCAGACGCTCGAGCGCGTCGTTGGCGGGACCGGGCGGGAGCGCGGACAGTTCGGCGTGCGCGACATCGGCGTACCCCTGCAACTTCTCCTTGGCCAGCGCCATCCCCCGGGAGCGGGCGAGGAGTTCGAGCGCTTCGGCGACCTCCTCGTCCGATTCCAGCGGACGGGCGAGCAGGACGCGCAGCCGATCACCCTCGGGGCCCTCGTCGCGCAACGCGTACAGCACCGGCAGGGTGTGCACACCCTCGCGCAGGTCGGTGCCGGGAGTTTTGCCCGACTGCTCCGAGGCCGAGGAGATGTCGATGATGTCGTCGGAGATCTGGAAGGCCGTGCCGACCGCGTCGCCGAGCCGGGCGAGCCGTTCGACGTGCGCGGTGTCGGCGCCGGAGAAGGTACCGCCGAAACGGCCGGAAGCGGCGATCAGCGAGCCGGTCTTCTCCCAGACCACACGCAGGTAGTGCTCGACCGGATCCTGGGACTCGCGCGCGCCCATGGTTTCGCGCATCTGACCGGTGACCAGCTCGGCGAACGTCTCGGCGATGATGCGCACCGCGTCGGGGCCGAGGGTCGAGGTCAGCCGCGAGGCGTGGGCGAACAGGTAATCGCCCGCCAGGATGGCGATGTTGTTGCCCCAGCGCGAATTCACGCTCGGTGCGCCGCGACGCATCTGGGCCTCGTCCATCACGTCGTCGTGGTACAGGGTGGCCAGATGCACCAGTTCGACGACGGTGCCCGCGGTGATCAACGCCGGATCGGTGGGATTGGGTCCGAGCTGACCGGTGAGAACGGTGAACAGCGGACGGAAACGCTTACCGCCCGCGCGCGCCAGGTGCAGAGCCGCTTCCTGGAGGAAATCCTCGCCGTCGGACAGTTCGTCGATGAGCAGTTTCTCGACCTGTTCCAGGGCATTGCGCACGGTCGACGCCAGCTCGGTGTCACCGAGATCGACCCCGGCCACCACCGTGCTCTGCTCTGTCACAGCCGATGTGCTCATCTCTTCTCCCAGCGATGCGTCCGACCCCACGGTGAAGAACCTAGCGTGTCCGCGCCGCGCGGCCCATGAACACGGTCACTCCACGGCGTACCGCCCACTTTTCCACATATTCGCCTCGGCAGGATCACCAGCCGTGGCGTGAGTGATCCGCCACCGAGGACGGGTCCGCCGTCGACATCGGCGCGAGCGCCCTGCAAGTATGAGCGCATGGGCTCACCGGATGTCACTCCCGCGAGCGGCGATGGCGACGCGCTGCCGAGCAGGGCCGAGGTGCTGGTCGTCGGCGCGGGCCCGGCCGGGTCGGCCTCGGCCGCGTGGGCCGCGCGCGCGGGCCGCGATGTGCTGCTGATCGATTCCGCGGTCTTCCCACGGGACAAGACCTGCGGCGATGGGCTGACTCCGCGCGCGACAAAGGAACTCGAACATCTCGGACTCGGCGAATGGGTGCGCGCCCACACCGTCAATCACGGCCTCCGAATGACCGGTTTCGGCCGTGAGGCGTTGTTGAGCTGGCCCGCCGGATCCTTCCCGACCTACGGAAGCGCCGTTCCCCGAACCGAACTCGACGACAAGTTGCGCGAGACCGCGGTGAAGTCCGGCGCGCGCATGCTGGACGGCACAAAGGTGGTGGAAGTCACTCGCGACGGTGATCGTGTCACCGGCGTGACGGTCGAGACCGCGGAGGGCTCGCGCACCATCGCCTGCGAGCGTCTCGTGGTCGCCGACGGGGTCCGCTCCCCCGTGGGCAAACTACTCGGCCGAACCTGGCACCGCCGCTACGCCTACGGCACCGCCGCGCGCGCGTACATAAAATCCGGGCGCAGCGACGACCAGTGGATCACCTCGCACCTGGAGTTGCGTGATGCCGAGGGCGAACTCGTCCCCGGCTACGGCTGGGTGTTCCCGCTCGGCAACGGCGAGGTCAACATCGGCGTCGGTTCACTGGCGACCGAGGCTCGACCTTCCCACATCGCGCTGAAACCCCTACTGCGGCACTACACTTCGCAGCGCTACGAGGAATGGCAGTTCGAAGGCGAACTGCGGGCGATCGCGTCGGCGCTGCTGCCGATGGGCGGTGCGGTGTCGAATGTGGCGGGCCGCAACTGGGTGCTGATCGGCGACGCGGCGGGCTGCGTGAACCCGCTCAACGGCGAGGGCATCGATTACGGCCTCGAAGGCGGCCATATGCTCGCGGGCCTGCTCGACGAACCGGATCTCACCCGGGTCTGGCCCGAGTTGCTGCGCGCGTGCTATGGGCGCACGTTCTCGGTGGCGCGCCGCATCGCGGGCCTGGCCACCCACCCGCGCATGGTCCCACTCGGCGGTCCCCCGGTGATGCGCTCGAAATACTTGCAGCGCACCGCCGTTCGAGTGATGGGAAATCTCGTCACCGACGAGGATCTCGACCTCACCGCGCGAGCCTGGCGGCTGGCGGGCCGTGGCTCGATGCGCATGGACGAACTACAGCCGTTCTCCTGACATCCCGAGGGTGAGGGCCATGACCGAACCGCAGGCACGGGGGCTGCCCGCATTCGACCTGCTGCCGCATCTGCGCAAGGCACGGGATCTGGCCGATCGCCGGTACGCCGACCCCCTGAATCTCGATGAGCTGGCCGCGGCGGCCGGGGTGTCCAAATACCATTTCCTGCGCGCGTTCACCGCCGTCTACGGCCGCACACCGGCGCTCTACCTGGCCGAACGCCGGATCGAGCGCGCCCAGGATCTGCTGCGCGCCACGAATCTCACGGTGACCGAGGTCTGCATGCTCGTCGGTTACACCAGTCTCGGTTCCTTCAGCACCAAATTCCGGCAGCTCGTCGGCGTCGCCCCCTCGGAATACCAGGCGAAATTCGCCGACGGCGCGCCGCGCATTCCCGGCTGCTACGTCTTCATGCACGGCCTGTCCGACCGCACCCGCGAGTGAATCGACGCGACACCGCAATTTCGGAGAAGCCCGCCGAACCGGAACCGAAATAGCCTGTTCCCATGACGACGATTTCCAATATCTCGCTGGTCACGGTGTACGTGACCGATCAGGACGCGGCCAAACGGTGGTACATCGACAATCTCGGATTCGTGGAAGCCACCGATATCGCGATGGGCGACAACGGGTTCCGCTGGGTCACCATCGTCCATCCGGATCATCCCGAACTCGAGGTGACCCTGATGATTCCCGGGCCGCCGCTGGACGACAATCTCGCCGACGCGATCCGGCGCTCGCTGGCCAACGGCACACACGGCGCGCTCGGACTGAGAACCGAGAACTGTCAGAAGGCGTTCGAGGATCTGACGGCCAAGGGCGTCGAATTCGTCGCGCCGCCGGCGGAACGGCCCTACGGCGTCGAGGCGATCATCCGTGACAATTCCGGGAACTGGCTGGTGCTGGTCGAGCCGAAGGAATTCGATCCGGCGGCCTTCGGGGGATAGTGACAGCGGGTGATGCCGGCGGATAGCGAAACGATTCGGGCCCGTCACCGTCACCGGTCACGGGCCCGAATTCGCGGCGTCGTCAGGCGCTGGCCTGGCTGGTCACCCACTGCTCGACGAACGTGCGCTCGCTGTTGATCACCTTGCGGTAGAGCTGTTCGGCCAGTGGCTCGATGGCCCCGCCGACCAGCGGAACCTTCACCTTCACCGTGCCGACCACCTCGATCTCGGAACCCTCGGCGGTGGGGCGCAGCGTGTAGGCGCCGGTCATCTCGCCCGCGACGCCGGTGGTCGTGGCTTCGAAGACGCCCTTGGCGAGTTCGCCGTCGAGCGTCTGCCAGTAATCGGTGCGCGAGAGGACCAGATCACTCTTGAGCACCGTGCGCACGATGGCGGGAACCTTGTCCCTGCGCGCGGTTTCGGTCATGTGGATGCGAATGGTGCCCGCACCCTCGGGATGGGAGAGGTCGAAAGTCGCGGTTTCGGCCTCGGCGAATCTGGCGTGCCAGACGCCGTCGCCGGTCAATGCCCGGTGGAGATCTTCGACCGGGACAGCGTAGGGCACGGTGAAGCTGAATTTTCGGGACATGGGCGCTCACGCTAGTCGAATCGGTCGGTAGCCTGTCGCTGTGTCGGAAACCAGCCAGTCCGAAAGGCGGGCCGTTCGTCTGAGGCGGGCGAAGTTCGGTGTCTGCATCGCGGCGGCGGTGGTCAGCGTCCTGATGGGTCTGCTCGTACTCGCCGCGTGGCGCAACGACTACCTGATCAGTTCCGACAAGGGGGTGACCACCGCGGAGGTGCTTTCGGCGGGACGGCTGCGGTCGGCGGTCATCTACGTGACTCCGGACGGGGAAACCCACAATCCCAAGGTCGGCGTGCTGTATCCGACCAATCTCACCGCGGGTGAGCGCATCAATGTGGAGTACAACCGGGCCGATCCCGATCTGGTCCGGGTCGCGGGCCGCGATGTGCGCGTCGCGCTGCTGCCCGCGCTGTCGGTGATCGTCGTCGCCTGGCTGCTCGCGCTCCCGACCCTGTGGATTCTCACCCGAATGGGCCGTCGACGCCGCGTCGATGACGGCGCGAGCCCTCTGACCAGCGACTCTTCGACGCGCTCGGATCCGGCGCTCCAATAGTTCGCCGGACGTTTTCTCGATCGTCACGTCGGCGTGGCGGGTCGGCGCGTTCCGGCGGTCACGCTGAAGTGGTGCGCGTAGCCATCGTTTCGGAGTCGTTCCTGCCGAATATGAACGGCGTCGTCAACTCTGTCCTCCACATCATCGACCACTTGGATCGGCACGGTCACGAGGCGCTCGTCATCGCGCCGGACACCCCGCGCGGAATGCCCCCGGCCCCGCGTCACCACGGCCGTTTCCGGGTGCACCGGGTGCCAGCGGTAATGGTCCCCAAGATCAGTTCGCTGCCGGTGGGGCTGCCACAACCCGGTATCACGGCCGCGATCGGGGAGTTCGGCGCGGACGTGGTGCATCTGGCCTCGCCGTTCCTGCTCGGGGCAGGCGGGCTCGGCGCGGCCGTTCGCCTCGATCTGCCGACGGTGGCCGTCTACCAGACCGATGTCGCCGGATTCGCCAAGAGCTACGGCCTCGGACTGACCGCCAAGGCGGCCTGGCATTGGACGCGGCGCATCCACGAGGGCGCGACCAGAACTCTCGCACCCTCGCGCGCGGCGGCCGAGGATCTGCGCAGACACGGTGTCCCGCGCGTGCACCGCTGGGGCCGAGGTGTGGATATCGCCCGGTTCGCACCGTCGGCGCGATCCGCGCGGACGCGGGCTGGCTGGCTGGCTGGTTCGCAGCGGCTGCTGGTCGGTTTCGTCGGACGGCTCGCCCCGGAGAAACATGTCGAGCGACTCGCGGTTCTCGCCCACGATCCGGATATCCAACTGGTGATCGTCGGTGACGGACCCGACCGGGCGGCGCTGAGCAGGCTCATGCCGAACGCGGTGTTCACCGGCGAACTCGGCGGCGCCGAGTTGGCACAGGCGTACGCGAGCCTGGACGTCATGGTGCACGCGGGCGAGCACGAGACGTTCTGCCAGGGCGTGCAGGAGGCGCTGGCCGCGGGCGTACCGGTCATCGGCCCGGACGCGGGCGGCCCGCGCGATCTGATCGCGCACTGCCGCAACGGCTATCTGCTCCCGGTCGACCGCTTCGAGGAACTGCTGCCGAGCGCGGTCGGCGCGCTGCGCGACCCCGAGATCCGGGCCAGATTCGCGAATTCGGCCCGCAAATCGGTCCTGCACCGCACCTGGCCCGCGATCTGCGCCGAACTGATGGGCCACTACGGCGAGGTGACCGGTATGCGGGTCAGGCTGCCGCACACGGCCTGAGCCGCGGCGGCTGTGCGGCCGATCACCGCGCACCCCGTCCGACCTGCCACGACGGCGCGACGTGCCAGCGCGCTCGGGCCGTCGACGTGGTCGCGCGGGCGGCCCGCGCACTAGGGTCGAACCCGTGGCGAAAACAGAGCAGCGGGAATCGTTTCGGGCCTCGCTCGAAAAGCAGCCGCACGAGGTCGCGTCGATGTTCGACGGGGTCGCGAAGCGGTACGACATCACCAACACCGTCATCTCGGCGGGCCAGGACAGGTACTGGCGGTGGGCGGTCCGCAAAGCGGTGGCACCGCGCCCCGGTGAGCGCGTCCTCGACCTCGCGGCGGGCACCGGCATCTCCACGCTCGATCTCGCCAGGTCGGGCGCGTGGTGCCTGGCCGCCGATTTCTCCAAGGGCATGCTCGCCGCCGGTCAGTTCCGCGATGTGCCGATGGTCGCGGCCGACGCCACCGCGCTGCCTTTCGCCGACGACTCCTTCGACGCGGTGACCATCTCCTACGGCCTACGCAATATCTCGGACTCCCCGCGGGCGCTGCGCGAGATGCTGCGCGTCACCAAACCCGGCGGCAGGCTGGTGGTGTGTGAATTCTCCACACCCGTGGTCCCGGTGTTCACCACCGTCTACATGGAATACCTGATGAAGGCGCTGCCCCGGGTGGCGCGCGCGGTGAGCAGCAACCCCGACGCCTACGTCTATCTGGCCGAATCCATCAGGGCCTGGCCCAACCAGCGACAGCTCGCGATGCGGATCGCCGACGCGGGCTGGTCCTCGGTGAAATGGCGTAATCTGACCGGCGGCATCGTCGCGCTGCACCGGGCCTACAAGCTCTAGTCGATCGCCTCCTGGCAATCGCAGTGACGACACTCACGTCAGCCCGGTCGACGGCGACAACATGACACAGGTTTCGGTTCGCGCCACCGACCATCGCGCGAACCGGCCGTCATCGACGCAGGTCAGCAGGGCTGTTCGGGCCGACGGACACCCGCCCCTCCGGTGATCTCACCGCCGTGGATTCACGCCGTGAGGTTAATTGTCATCTAGCGATAACGCTGGGTAAATGCGACGCAACGGCCGATGGCCATTATCGGAGGCATGTCGGATGCAGTAACGGCTCGCACGGGAGGCACCGCCAACACGGCGTGCTCCTACTGTGGCGTCGGCTGCGGAATCACCGTGCAGACCGCCCCCGACGCCACCGGTAAACCGATGATCACCAAGGTCAGCGGCGACAAATCCCATCCGTCCAACGCGGGAAGGCTCTGCACCAAGGGCGCGACCCACCTCGAACTGATGAAGACGCCCGGCCGGATGGAGACCGCCTACCGTCGGCCCGAGCGCGGCCAGGCCCCGGTGCCGGTCTCGGTCGACGCCGCGGTCACCGAAGCCGCCGACCGGTTGCGCGCCATCCTCGAAGAACACGGGCCCGACGCGATCGCGCTGTATGTCTCCGGTCAGATGTCGATGGAAGCGCAGTACCTGGCGACCAAACTGGCCAAGGGCTACCTGCGCACCGTCCACATCGAGGCGAACTCGCGCCTGTGCATGGCGAGTGCGGGCACCGGCTACAAGCAGTCGCTGGGCTCCGACGGACCGCCCGGCTCCTACGACGATTTCGAGCACGCCGACCTGTTCTTCGTGATCGGCGCGAATATGGCCGACTGCCACCCCATCCTCTACCTGCGCATGGTCGACCGGCTCAAAGCGGGCGCGAAACTCATCGTCGTCGATCCGAGGCGCACCGACACCACCGCGCGCGCCGACCTGTTCCTCCAGTTGAAACCCGGCACCGATCTGGCACTGCTCAACGGCATCCTGCATCTGCTGGTGACCAACGGCGATATCGACGAGGAATTCATCGCCGAGCACACCGAGGGCTGGGCCGCGATGCCCGAATTCCTCGCCGAGTACACCCCGGACGTGGTCGCCGGGATCACCGGACTCGCCGAGGCCGACATCAGGACCGCCGCCGCGATGATCGCCGAGGCGGGCGAATGGATGTCGCTGTGGACGATGGGCCTGAACCAGTCCACCCACGGCACCTGGAACACCAACGCCCTGTGCAATCTGCACCTGGCCACCGGCGCCATCAGCCGTCCCGGTAGCGGGCCGTTCTCACTCACCGGTCAGCCCAACGCGATGGGTGGACGCGAGATGGGCTACATGGGCCCCGGTCTGCCGGGCCAGCGCAGTCTGCTGGCCGCCGCCGACCGCGCCTTCGTCGAAACCGCCTGGGATCTCGCGCCGGGCACCCTGCGCACCGAGGCCGGGCCAGGCACCGTCGAGATGTTCCGCGCGATGGCGGACGGTTCGATCAAGGCCGCCTGGATCATCTGCTCCAATCCGGTCGCCTCGGTCGCCAATCGCAAAACCGTGATCGCCGGTCTGGAGGCCGCCGATCTGGTCATCGCGCAGGACACCTATACCGAGACCGCCACCAATTCCTATGCCGATCTGCTGCTGCCCGCCACGCTGTGGGCCGAGGCCGACGCGGTGATGGTGAACTCGGAACGCAATGTCACGCTGTTGCAGCAGTCGGTGGAACCGGCGGGACAGGCGCGTCCCGATTGGCTGCTGATCGCCCAGATCGCCACCGCGATGGGTTTCCCCGGTTTCGAATTCGACTCCGGCGCCGAGGTCTTCGCCGAGATCCAGCGTTTCGCCAATCCGGCGACCGGCTACGACCTGCGCGGCATGAGTTACGACACGCTGCGCGAATCGTCGATGCAGTGGCCGTGCGCCGAACCTGGCGCGCGCCGTAATCCGGTGCGCTACCTCAACGACGGTGTCAGCCAGACCCTGTTCGTCGATGAATCCGGACACCGTCCGCGCCTGGCTTTCGCCACGCCGAGCCGCAAGGCCGTCTTCTGGCCGCGCCCGCATATGGCGCAGGACGAGATGCCCGACGACGACTACCCGTTCGTGCTGAATACCGGCAGGTTGCAGCACCAATGGCACACGATGACCAAAACCGGCAAGATCACCAAACTCAACAAGCTCAACGGCAAGCCGTTCATCGAGGTGCATCCCGAGGACGCCGAACGGCTCGATCTGCGGCCGGGCGACCAGCTCGAAATCGCCTCGCGGCGTGGCCGGGCGGTACTTCCGGTGCAGATCAGCGACCGCGTGCGGCCCGGTGATTGTTTCGCGCCCTTCCACTGGAACGACGAACAGGGTGAATACCTGACCATCAACGCCGTCACCAACGACGCGGTGGACGCCGCGTCGTTGCAACCGGAGTTCAAGGCCTGCGCGGTATCACTGCGGCGGGTCGCGCCGGTGCCGGAACCCGAACGCGACACCCCGGCGGTGGTCGGCACCGAGGCCGGAAACGGTGCGGCGCAGGCGCATCCGCTGGCCGTCATGCTCGGCCTCGACAGCGGTATCGCCCCGACACTGAGCGATGTCGAGCAGATCTACCTGGGCGGATATCTGGCGGCGCTGCAATCGCTTCCGGTCGTCGGCCAGCCGGTGCTACCCGAATCCGCGCCGCTGTCCGCGCGCAGCCGGATGTGGATCGACGGCATGCTCGCGGGCATGTACTCGCGCGGCGCGGGTATCGACAGCGCAGACTTCGCGAGCGAGGAAACCCCGACGTCGCCCGTCACGGTGCTGTGGGCGTCCCAGACCGGCAACGCGGAGGAATTCGCCGCCGAGGTGGCCGAGCGACTCGCCGAATCCGGTTACGCGCCGAGACTGCTCGACATGGATTCGTGCGAACTCGGGGTGCTGACCGGCGATGTGCTGTTGATCAGCAGTACCTTCGGCGACGGCGGCCCGCCGGACAACGGCGCGGATTTCTGGGATCGGCTCGACGACAGCGTGCTCCGGTTCACCGGTATGCGCTACGCGGTCTTCGCCCTCGGTGATTCCTCCTACGACGACTTCTGCGGGCACGGCCGCAAACTGGACACGAAACTGGCCGAACGCGGAGCCACCCGGCTGCTGACGCGCACCGACAGCGAACCGGACTACCGCGAATCCGCCGAGCGGTGGCTCGACGACGTGCTGGCCGCGCTCGGCGGTTCGGGAGGCGGAGCCGAACCCGGTCCCGCCGACCCGGTACCGGGGACGGTGTCGGTCGGCGGACCCGCGCCGAGAGCGGCGGCGCCGATCGCCACGGGCGGCGCGACCATGACGCTGACCCGTTCGGCGCCCGCGCCCGCACGTACCCGGCGCGACAATTCCGCGCCGTTCACCCGGCACGCGCCGCTGACGACGTCACTGGTGCGCAACGAACAGCTGTCGCGGCCGGGGTCCCCGAAAGAGGTGCGTCAGTTCGGATTCGACCTGCGCGGGCTGAACGCCGCCTACGAGGTCGGCGATTCGCTGGGCGTATGGCCTGCCAACTGCGAATCCCTGGTGACCGAATGGCTCGACGCCACCGGCCTGGACGGACGACGCGGTATCGAGGTCGACGGCGGGGAAGTGCCGTTGTCGCAGGCGCTGCGCACCCACTACGACATCACCAAGATCAGTCACGACCTGCTGACCTTCGTGGCCGACCACAATCCGAGTCAGCAACTCGCCAAACTGCTGCGCCGCGACAACCGCAACGAACTCGACAACTACCTGTGGGATCGCCAGGCCGTCGACGTGCTGCGCGATTTCCCGGTGCGCGCCGATCTGGTCGATTGGCTCGCGACGATGAAGAAGTTGCAGCCGCGCCAGTATTCGATTTCGTCGAGTCCGCTGGTCAGCCCCGACGAGGTGCAGTTGACGGTCGGCGTGGTGCGCTACGGCGATCCGGCCATGGCCGGATCGGCGGCCAGGCGCGGCGGCGTGTGCTCGACCTATCTCGCCGACCGCGTCGACGGTGTGCGCGCCGAAGTCCCCATCTTCCTCCAGCGCGCACCGCATTTCCGGCCGCCGCTGGACCCGAACGCGCCGATGATCATGGTCGGCCCCGGTACCGGAATCGCCCCGTTCCGCGGTTTCCTCCAGGAGCGCAGGGCACTCGGCGCGACCGGAAGGAACTGGCTGTTCTTCGGCGAACAGCACGCGGCGCAGAACTTCTACTACCGCGCCGAACTCGAGGACATGTTCCGCTCGGGTTTCCTCACCCGCCTGGATCTGGCCTTCTCCCGGGATCAGCGCGAACGGATCTACGTGCAGAACCGGATGATCGAACACGGTGCGGAACTGTGGTCGTGGCTGCGTGACGGTGCCCATTTCTACGTCTGTGGCGACGCCGCGCGCATGGCGAAGGATGTGGACGACACCCTGCTCCGCCTCGCCCAGATCCACGGCAAACTCGACGAACCCGCCGCGCTCGCGTTCAAGAAACAGTTGATCGCCGACAAACGCTACGTGCGCGACGTCTACTGATCGAGCCGATTCCGGCCCTGTCCGTCGGCGGTGTCAGACGAGGGACGGGTTGAGCCTGGCGAAGTCGGGCAGGCGGCGGTAGGGGTAGTAGGGGT
>NZ_JAFMPL010000066.1:0-43984 GCF_019038455.1 Nocardia noduli | reverse complement strand
CTCTCGCGGGTGGCGAGTGGATGGCCGCGTGTGGTCGCGATCACCAGGTCCTCGACCCAGAGCTTTTCCACGGTGAGTCCTGGCTGTTCGACGCTGCCGCGGATCAGTGCCAGATCGCAGTCGCCGTCGGCGACCGCCGTGATGCGTTGGCGGAACGGCTTGATGACGAATTCGATTTCCGCGTCGGGGTGGGCGGCGCGGGCCGCGGCGATGGCCGAGAGCGAACGGGTCGCGAAGGACATGTTGGCGGCCAGGCGGATTCGATGCCCGGTGGTGCGCACGGTGGCGCGGATCGCGGATTCCAGGCTCAGCATCTGCTTAGCCAAGGGTAGTAGCCGCATGGTCGCGTCGGTGGGGACGACGGCCCTGGTGGAGCGCTCGAACAGCGGCACGCCCAGGTCGCGCTCGAGTCGGGCGATCTGATGACTGATCGCCGACTGCGAGATGAAGCAGCGGGTTGCGGCCTTGCTGAAGCTCAGTTCCTCGCAGACCGCGATGAAGTATGCCAGCTGGCGAAGCTCCACGACAACTCCTCATTCATGAATGATCCAGATAAGAGTCATCTCCATTATGCGCCTGAACACCTGAAATATCTGCGTTCCGAATAACGGTTGGTAATGAGAGAAGGAGGCTGTCATGGAACACGCAGATGTGGTCGTCGTCGGATCGGGGTTCGGAGGGTTGGCCGCGGCCAAGCAACTGGCGAAGTCGGGAATCGAGTACGTGCTGATCTCGAGCACGCCGGAACACCTTTTCCAGCCGTTGCTCTACCAGGTCGCGACAGGTGTGCTGGCATCGGAGGAGATCGCGCCCCCGATCCGGTCGATCCTGCGGCGTCACCCCGAGGCCGATGTTCGGCTCGGCAAGGTGGTCGCCATCGATCCCGATGCCACGGTGCTGACCTACGAACACGACGGTGTGCGCACCGAGATCGGCTACGGTGCGCTGATCGCGGCCACCGGCGCGTCGCAATCGTATTTCGGCCGCGACGATTTCGCGGAGAAGACCTTCGCGCTCAAGACCATCGACGACGCGAGGATCCTGCGCGGGCAGATCCAGCGCGTCTTCGCCGAGGCCGCGGTCGCCGACGAGGAGAGCAGGAACAGGCTGCTCAGCTTCGTGGTGGTCGGCGCGGGCGCGACCGGTGTCGAGGTCGCGGGCCAGTTGAAGGAACTGTCGAAGCGGTACTTCCACCAGGAGGTTTCGGTCAGCCTGGTCGAAGGCGCGGCCGAGGTGCTTCCGCCTTTCGGTGGTGGACTGTCGGAATACGCGAAGAGGTCGCTGGAGAAGGGTGGCGTCGAGGTGCTCGTCGACACCTTCGTCACCGATATCGAACCGGGCAAGGTGACGGTCAAGGACAAGTCGGGCGTCGAGCGCCGGATCGCTGCCGAGACCGTGGTCTGGTCGGCCGGTGTGAAGGCGGGCGGCTTCGCCGAACTCCTGGCCGAGGCCACCGGATGCGAGACCGACCGGGCCGGAAGGCTGCTGATCAACCCGGATCTGACCGTCGGCGGATACGCGGACATCTACGCCATCGGCGATATGACCTCGCTCAACGGCTACCCCGGCCAGTCGCCGGTGGCGATGCAGGAGGGCAGGCACGCCGCCGATATCGTCCGCCGCAAGAAGCGCCCAGGCACCCCGTTCCTCTACTGGGACAAGGGCAGCATGGCGGTGATCAGCCGGTTCAGCGCGGTGACCAAACTCAACGACCGGATCACCTTCCGCGGCGTGACCGCCTGGTTCATCTGGCTCGCCGTGCACCTTTTCTATCTGGTCGGGTTCCGCAACCGCTTCGCGGCGGTGGCCTCGTGGCTGGTGGCGTTCATCGGCAGCGGCAGGCCGGGGTTCGCCGAAGTGGAACGCGAGCCGGTCGGCGAGGTGCCGCAGCCGCAACGATTGGCGGCCTGAGTGACGGTTCGGATATCGCGCTGCTTCGGCGATCGGGGCAGCGCGGTCGCGTGGCCGGAGGGCTGTCGCTAACGCGGACCGACGATTCGGTGAACGCCGGGTGTGACGGTCGTCTCGTTAACCGAACCTGCATCGCGGCGACACTTCGAGGTCGCTCCATCGCTGTCTCGGACTGGCTTCATCACGGATATGACTATTTCGTCCGTGTTGACAGCCCCGAGTCGGCAGACGGACTCGGGGGTGGAACGGTCTCGGTACTCGCTGGTCGTCTCGTCCGACGCCGAACATCGTGAGGCCGCGCAACGCCTGCGCTACGGCGTCTTCGCCAACGAGCCCGGCTTCCATATCCCCGACCACGGAACCGGTCTGGACGCCGACAGATTCGATGAGCACTGCGACCACCTGCTGGTCCGCGACGATGCCACCGACCAGTTCGTCGGCTGCTACCGCATGTTGCCGCCGGACCGGGTCGCCGCCGCGGGCGGCTATTACACGGCCACCGAATTCGATCTGAGCCGGTTGGATCCGGCCGGGCACCGGATCGTCGAGATGGGTCGCGCCTGCGTGGTGCCCGATCACCGCAACGGTTCGGTGCTGACCCTGATGTGGGCGGGCATCCTGCACTACATCCAGCTCACCGGCTACGAATGGGTGATGGGCTGTGTCTCGGTGCCGATGAGGGACACCGAGGCCGACGAGCCGGGAGTGAACGTGCGCGGCGTGCGGGACATGCTGCTCGCCCGGCACGGCTCCGACCCGGAACGTCGTGTGCGCCCGTACAACCCGGTCGTCGTCGACGGCCGCACGCTCGACGAGCTGACCCCGCCGTCGCGCCCCAAACTGCCGCCGCTGATGCGCGGGTACATGCGCCTGGGCGCGGAGATCTGCGGTGAACCGGCCCACGACCCCGACTTCGCGGTCGCCGATTTCGTCGCGCTGCTCGGACTCAGCACCATCAACACCCGCTACCTGAACCGATTACAGGACGCGGCAGCGACATTCGACGGTGGACGGTGAGATAGATGGTTTCGGACGCCCCCCTCGCGACAGCCACGCATTCGTGGATGCCGTCGAGTCCCTGCGGACCAGGCTGCCTCGAGTCGATCGACACGGTCGGCGGCGCACGGGTCGCCGCCCGACTGCTCGGGGTGGCGGGGCTGTTGGTCAGCTTCCCGCTGCTGAATGTCGCGACGCCGCAGCGCAGACGCGAGCAGTTGCAACGGCGCTACGCCCACGCGCTGCTGGGCTGCCTCGGAATGCGATTGCGGGTCGTCGACAATCGTGTCGCCGCGCGCAACGTGACCGAGGAATCCGTGCGCACCGACCTGGTCGCACGAATCGGCACCGCGCTGCGGCGTGACGATCGCGGTGTCGAGATCCGCCCGACCAGAACCGGTTACGCACCGCCCGCCACCGGAGTTCTCGTCGTCACCGGCCATATCGGCTGGACCGACGTGGTCGCGTTGGCCGCGGTGCAGCCGCTGGGATTCGTGGCGCGCGCCGATATGGTCGAATGGCCGCTGCTCGGGAACCTGGCGAAACTGATGCGGGTCGTCCCGATCGAGCGCGAACGACTACGGTCACTGCCCGATGTGGTGGCCGCCCTGTCCGCGCGGCTCGCGGCGGGCGACCGGATGGCGGTCTTCCCGGAGGGCACGACCTGGTGCGGCCGCGCCTACGGCGGTATGCGCCCCGCCCTGTTCCAGTCCGCCGTGGACACCGGCACCTACGTCCAGCCGGTGCGGTTGCGCTACCTCGACACCCACGGCGCGCAATGCGCGGTGCCCGCGTTCGTCGGCGAGGACACCTTCGTCGGCTCGGCCGCCCGGGTGCTGCGCTCACGCGGCATGGTCGCCGAAATCGTGCTCGAACCGCTGGAACATCCCGGCCTGGACCGCCGCGACCTCGCGCGCCGGTGTGAGATCGCGGTGCGCGGCGACGAACGATCGCGCCACGGTGTCGCGGGCACGGAATGGATCGAGGCCACGACGACGCGGGTGCAGGATCCGGCGCCGATCACCGACGCCACCGAGCCGCGGAACACGACGGCCGGGATTCGTCCGCGCGCGGGTGTGCGACGTCGAGCGGTCGCGCTGTTCCGCGGTCGCGGCAGGGATGCCTCGGCGCGGCGGTCCGTCGGATCGGGGCAGTGATTCCTCGAGCCGAGTGCGTGAACGGGCGATAGCCCCTCGGACCAGGACTTTCGATATGCCGCCCTAGCGGTGGCACATCACTGTTACCTGCGGCGAGATCCGTTCACGCTGAGCGCAAACCTGGTGCGATGACCGGAATTTCTGCATCCTGCACGGATGCTCGAAGTGAGGGACACGGCAACCAACGAGCGGCGAACCCCGCTGTATCGTCGCCCGGGGTTGCTGCGCGCTCTCGCCCCGATCGCCCTGTTGGCGCTCTGGCAGATCGTCAGTAGCAACGGGTGGGTCTCGGCCAAGAAACTGCCCGCGCCGTCGGTGGTGCTCGACGCCGGACTGGAGATCTACCATTCCGGTCAACTCGGTGACGCGCTGCTGATCTCGGGGCAGCGCGCGCTGTTCGGCTTCCTGCTCGGCGCGGGGCTCGCGCTGGTCCTGGCCACCGTCGCCGCGCTCGGCAAGGTCGGCGAATACACGCTCGACCCGCCGTTGCAGATGATCCGCACGATCCCGCTGTTCGGCCTGATCCCGCTGTTCATCATCTGGTTCGGCATCGGCGAGGAACCCAAGATCTATCTGATCGCGCTCGGCGTGTTCTTCCCGCTCTACCTGAACACCTACTCCGGAATCCGCCAGCTCGACCCCAAACTGCTGGAACTGGGCCGCACCCTGCAACTGACCCTGGTCGAGCGACTCGGCCTGCTCATCGTGCCCGGCGCGCTGCCCCAGATTCTCGTCGGCGTGCGCCAGAGCCTCGGCATCGCCTGGTTGTCGCTCGTCGTCGCCGAACAGATCAATGCCAGCGCCGGTCTCGGATTCGTGGTCAACAACGCCCGCGAATTCCTGCGCACCGACATCGTCATCTTCGGTCTGCTGATCTACAGCCTGCTCGGCCTGGCCACCGACGCGATCGTGCGCGCCCTCGAACTCCGCGCCCTGCGCTGGCGTACCTCCGTCGATCGAAGGAACACCCGATGACGATCACCACGAAGGTCGCCGCCGAGCCGGTCGCCGCCGCCGAGCCCGCCGCAAAGGCAGCCCGAATCACCGGATTGGGCAAGAGTTTCGGGCCGAACGTCGTCCTCGACGGCATCGACCTCGACATCGCCGCGGGCGAGATCGTCGCGCTGGTCGGGCGCAGTGGTTCCGGCAAGTCGACGCTGCTGCGCGTCATCGGCGGACTCGAGACCGCCGATCGAGGCTCGGTCACCGTCGATGCCCAGCCCACCTTCGCCTTCCAGGAAGCCCGGCTGATCCCGTGGTTGCCGGTGGTGCGCAATGTTGCCCTCGGGCGTCCGCGCCCGCGCAATCGGCGCAGGGACCAGGAATTCGCCAGGACGGTGCTCGAGCAGGTCGGCCTGCGCGAGCGAGCCGACGCCTGGCCGCTGACCCTGTCCGGCGGCGAGGCGCAGCGGGTGGCCCTCGCCAGGGCCCTGGTCGCCAACCCTCGGCTCCTGCTGCTGGACGAACCCTTCGGCGCGCTCGACGCCCTCACCCGCCTGTCGATGCACGAACTACTGCTCGGCCTGCACGCCGAGCACGGATTCGGTGTGCTGCTCGTGACGCACGACGTGACCGAGGCGGTCACCCTCGCCGATCGGGTGCTCGTCCTCGACGACGGCCGGATCGCCGACGAGGTCGCGATCGACCTGCCGCGCCCGCGATCGCATTCGGCCCCCGAGGGGGCCGGGTACATCACCCGCCTGCTCGCGCTGCTCGGCGTCCGCGCCTGATTTCTCTGTGCCTTATACCGCAGAGCCCGACTTCTTCATGTCCCACAACGCAGGAAAGCAGTTCTCGTGAAACGACTCTCGATATCCCGACTCGCAGGCGCGGCGATGCTCGCCGTGGCCGTGTTCGCCACCGCGGCGTGCGGCGGCGACACCGAGCCCGCCGCCGACGGTCCGGTGGACCTCGGTTCGGTCACGCTGAAAGTCGGTGATCAGAAGGCGATTTCGATCGAGGTGCTGCTGCGGGCATCGGGTCAGCTGGAGAATCTGCCCTACAAGATCGAGTTCTCCACCTTCACCGCGGGCCCGCCGTTGATCGAGGCGGCCGGTGCGGGCGGCATCGATCTGGCGCAGGTCGGCAACACCCCGGTGATCTTCGGCGCGGCGGCGAATGCCGATATCAAGATCGTCGGCGCGCTCGCCGCCACCGGCAAGGGCGACGCGATCCTGGTCGGCAAGGATTCCCCCGTCCGCGCGGTCGCGGATCTGAAAGGCAAGAAGGTCGCGGTCACCAAGGGAAGTTCGGCCAACGCGAACCTGCTGCTGCAATTGCAGAAGGCCGGACTCGGTCTGAGCGACGTCGAACCCGTCTACCTCGCCCCCGCCGACGGCTATGCCGCCCTGACCAGGGGTGATGTCCAGGCCTGGGCGGTATGGGATCCCTACACCGCGATCGCGGAGAACGAGGTCGGCGCCAGGACCATCGCCACCGCCGACCAGGCCGCCAACGGCTACAACTTCTGGGTCGCCTCGAACAAGGCCGTCGGCGACGCCGGAAAGTCGGCCGTTATCAGCGATTTCTTCACCCGCTACGCCGCCGCCACCAAGTGGTCTTCGGACAATCTCGACCTGTGGTCGACCAAATACGCCGAACTCACCTCGATCCCGGTCGACGCCTCCCGCATCACCTGGACCCGCTCGATCAAGGAGCCGATCGCCCTCGACGACAAGGTGGTCGCCTCCGAACAGCAGATCGCCGACGCGTTCACCAAGGCAGGCGCGATCCCGGGCAAGATCAGCTTCGCCGATTTCGTCGACAACAGATTCGAACAGCGGAAGTAGTCGGGGTCACTCACACCCTGACGAGGACTCGACGAAGCTCGTTCCCCCGACGGCCCCGCATCCACGATGCGGGGCCGTCGGTGTGGGGTACCGCGACAGAACCCCCGCATCGGCTACGGTCTACGACGCACCAACCTGCGCGATTCCTCACGTCGAGAGGCGAAGTCCGTTGTCGGTGAACCTGTTCTGGCGTTCGATGTCCGTCGTGGCGGTGTCCCTGCTGATGGCGGTGCCCGTGTACAGCCGGGCGGACCCGGTGGACGACGCGCACCCGATCGGGTTGGACCGGTTCTATCACCAGCGGCTCGAGTGGAAGCCCTGCGGCGTCGAGAATATCGACAAGGCCGGGGGCGAGTGCGCGGATGTGCTGGTGCCGCTCGACTACGGCAACCCCGCCGATCGCACGATGACCGTGGCGATTTCGCGGGTGCCGGCCGGAGATCCGGAGCGGCGAAGGGGAATTCTGCTGTCCAATCCCGGCGGACCCGGTTCGGTGGGGTTGGACAGTATCGACCTGCTCGGTGATGTGCTCTCGCCGGAGGTCATGGCGAGTTACGACCTGATCGGCATGGATCCGCGCGGGGTCGGCGAATCCGGTCGGAGTCCGCGGTGCGGGTGGCCGGTAGGGGAGATGATCCGGTCGGCGGGGCTGGATCCACTGGGATTCGTGCACGACACGGTGCAGTCAGCGGGGATGGCGGCGAGCTGCCTGATCCGCGATCCGAACAGGCTGAGGCAGTTCACCACCCGCAACACCGCGCGTGACATGGATATCGTGCGAGCCGCCCTGGGGGAGGAAACGGTCAACTTCTACGGCGTGTCCTACGGCACCTACCTCGGTGCCGTGTTCACACAGATGTTCCCCGAGCGCACCGACCGCGTCGTGCTCGACAGCGCGATCGACCCGGACCGGTACTGGGAGGGTTTGGTCCAGGACTGGGGTCCGGCGGACGAGATCGCCCTGGACGACTGGGCCGACTGGGTTTCCGGCCGGGATGACGAGTTCCGGCTCGGTGCGACCCCGCAGCAGGTGCGCGCGAATATCGAGGAGCTCGTTCGTTTCGCCGCGCGCCAACCGATCGTCATCGACGGATTCGCCATCGACGATCACTGGCTTCCGTACATCCTGCACAGTTTGCTGATGAACTTCCGGCTCAACGAAGCGCTCGCAGCCACCGTGCGGGAGATCGCCGATGCCGCGGGCGGTCCGCCCACCACATCGCGAACACCCCGTCTCGGTGCCATCGTGGCGGCGCTGCGCGACGAGGAGAATTCGGTACTCGCGGAAATAGCCTGCGGCGATGCCGGGGTGCCGATCGATCCGACCTGGTACTGGCGCAATATCGAAGAGACCCGCGTCACGCAGCCGGTGTTCGGCGCACTGGCGAACAACATCCAGCCGTGCGCCTTCTGGCTTCGTCCGGTCGAGCCGCCGACCGTCGTCCGGAACGCGGTGCCCGCGCTCATCGTGCAGGCGACGGGAGATCCCCGAACCCCTTATGCCCACGGCGTCCGATTGCACCAGGACATGTCCGGGTCACGGATGGTGACATTGCAGGATGTCCGCATCCACATGACATTCCGGCCCGAACTGAGCAGCTGCGTGAGTGACGCGATCAACACGTACTTCAGCGTGGGAACCAGGCCGGATACCGATATCACCTGTTACGCGGATCATTCCACGCCATAGGCGGCACCGGGATGGGCCGACCGGCCCGTGTCTCGAGTGGTGTTCAGGGTCGAGAGTCGACGATGCCGGTCGCACCGGCATCGAACTGTCGGGACCGGCCGGTCAGCGTTGGATGCGGTCGAGGTAGGAGCGGCGCTGCTGTTGGTCGTACTGTCCGGGGTCCCGGCCGACGAATTGGCGTTTCACAGCCCGCAATGCCGTCTCGGGGATGCCCTGTTCGACAGTGCCCATGGGGGCGAGCCATCGGGGGATGGTCACTTCGGAGCGTCGGTGGCGGACGGTGTCGGCGATGGCCTCGCCTACTTCACGGGGTTGCAGGGTGGGTTGCAGTTTCAGGTTCACCCCCGAGGTGAGCTCGGTGTGCACGGCGGCGGGCATGACGGTGGTGAGGGTGACGCCGGTGCCTGCGAGTTCGGCGCGGACCGCGCGTGAGAGCGCGCCGACGGCGAATTTCGAGGCGCAGTAGACCGCCGCGCCCGGTGTGGTGACCTTGGCGGCCATGGAGGCGACGTTGACGATGTGGCCCTGTCCGCGCGCGACCATTCCCGGCAGTGCCAGGCTCATGCCGTTGATCACCCCGCCGACATTGATGGCCATCTCGCGGTGGTGACCTGCCAGGTCGAGGTCGAGGAAAGGCGCCAAGCGCATGATCCCGGCGTTGTTGACCAGGATATCGACCGGTCCGGACGTGGCGGCGGCGATCAGGAACTCGGCGAAACTGCCGGGGGCGGTGACATCGAGATGTGCGGCGTGTGCGCCGATCTCGGCGGCGGTCTCCTGCGCGGCGGCCAGGTCTATATCGCCGATCCAGACCTGTGCGCCGCGAGCGGCGAGCGCACCGGCGGTGGCACGGCCGATACCCCGGGCTCCGCCGGTGACGCAGGCGACCGCGCCGTCGAGCCGGATCACCGGTTCACCGCGCGCAGCGCGAAGTAGCCGATCGCCTTCACCTCGCCGGCGCGTGACGCCATCGACGCGCGGCCCAGACACACTCCCGGCACCAGTTCGACGATCTCGTCGCGGATGCGGTCCATCGGCACCAGGCCGCCGGCCGGGGCGCCGAGCGCGGGATCGGTGTAGGTGACGGCGACGACCGGTCGGAAGGGCGGCAGGACCGAGGGTTCGACGCGATACCGGAATCGGAAACCGTGGTACACCCCTTCCGGTGATCGCCGCCAGCCTCGGTGTCGCGGCACCGCCACCCGCAACGCCGAATAGGCCAGCCGGTCGAGCCGGTTGTATCCGGTCTCGGTGGCGGCATCGAAGCCCTTGCCGACCCAGCCCGGCCGCACCGTGATCACCGGATTGAGCAGAGCGGCTTCGGGGATTCCGAACAGCTTGCCGACGATCAGTCCCTCGTAGTCGCCGTTCAGCCGCGGCGGCGCGCCCTGGGCGAATAGGGCCGCCAGCAGGTCGCGGTCATCGGCGGAGCCGGTCCGGCGCAGGTGGTCCCAGCAGGACGCGGCGGCGTGCGCGGGAGCCGAGGTGGCCAGTTCGCGCAGCTCGGCGACCAGGGAGCTCGGTGCCTGCCCTGTCGGGGAGGGACCCGGGTGGCCCGCGGTATCGGTATCGGTCATCGAATTTCCTTTCGAGAGGGAACGGCGAAACGAGCTCAGGCCGCGGCCGACGGTGCGACGGCGGCGATGTGCGTTCGCGTGAAACGGGCGATCTCCGCGGTGAGCTGTCGGCTCTCGGGCAGGTAGGGGAACACCACCGGGAAGGCATGGATCTGCCCGTAGAAGATGTGCAGTTCGCACGGCACATCCGCCGCGGTGAGCAGGGTCGCCATGACTTCGGAGTCGACTCGCAGGAACTCGTCGTCACAGGCGACCAGCATGGTCGGCGGCAACCCGGACAGATCGCCGTTGACCGGAGACATCGCCGCATCGATCCGACCCTCTCGAGTGCAACCCCATTCGGCGATGCGTGTGAAAGCGGCCACGGGGAGATACGCCTCGGTGGCGGCGTTGCGGTGGGCGAGTTTGGCGGTCAGGTCGAGGTCGAGCCACGGGCTCACCGCGACCACGGCTCCCGGCGCGGGCAATCGCGCCTTCGCCACGCCCAACGCGGCGCTCACCGCCAGGAAGCCGCCTGCCGAGTCACCGGCGAACACCACCGACCCCTCGGGGACACCGCGATCGAGCAGCCACCCGTAGGCGGCGAGGCAATCGCGCACCGACTCCGGGACCGTAGCCTCGGGCAGATACCGGTAGCGCACCTGCATCACGGGCATACCGGTGGCTGCAGACAGTTCGGCGGCGAACCGGCGATGGGTCTGTAATCCTCCGGCGACGAAACCCCCACCGTGGAAGTAGAGCACCGCGCCACCGTCGAACCCTGGGGCGACTCCGGCGGCACGCACGACCTCGCACCGCACCGTCCGAGCCGCCACCGCTTCGATGCTGACCGCGGTGCGCAGCGGTAGTAGTCGGGCGCCCGATTCGACCAGCGCGCCTGCACGCAGCACCGGCGTCGAGATCGGCAGATGCCGCAATACCGGTCGCACCAGTTCCCGCACCGCCGCGGTGGCCAGCCGCGACCGCAGGCTGGGGCCGCGGCGGGTACCCACGCCGAAATGGTGACGGGTTCGGGGTGTGGAGGTCATAGCAGTCGCCTTCCGAAGCAGCAAGGTGAAACGAGCGTTTCATGTTGAAACGGTCGTTGTCAATAGTGGAGGGCCGGCTGCGGATGTCCGACGCGGTGGGAGGATCGCCTCATGAGCTCTCCGAAGCTGTGGCGCGGACAAACCCTGAAAGACCGCTCACTGGACCGTCGTGAGCAGTTGCTGGATGTCGGCGAGGAGTTGCTCGGCGTCGGCGGAGCCGCGGGGTTGACCACCCGTGCGGTGATCCGGCAGTCCGGCCTCAGTCCGCGCTACTTCTACGAAACCTTCGGCAGCCGAGAAGATCTCGTCATCGCCGTCTACGACCGGGTCGAGACCCGCCTGTTCGAGCGCATGAGCGGAGTTCGCGTCGAGGACGGGCTGCGCGCGGCGATCCGCGAGATCTTCGAGATCTGCGCGCAGTACTTCGAGGAGGATCCGGCCAGGGCGCGCATCCTGCTGCGCGAACCGCTCGGTGACGAAACGCTGCGACGCCACAGTGCCGACCGCGCGCCGGCCTTCCTTCGCATGCTGATCCCGATTCTGGGCGCCGAAGCGGGCGCGATCATGCCCACCGAGGACGAGGATCTGGCGATGGCCGCTGCCGCGCTGAGCGGAAGTCTGATCTCGCTGTATCTCGAATGGGTCGACGGGCGGCTCGGCGTCGGTCGCGACCGGCTCGCCGAGGTCGCGGTCGCGTCGGTGTTCGCGCTGCTCGAGGCGGTGCGTCACCGCGAATGAGAGCGCGGGCCGTGACAGGGGCGACATTGAGTTGAAACATGCGTTTCATGTTGAAACGCATGTTTCTTCCTCTGGCTGTACCGAAAGGGCCCTCGCCGATGACCGTCGAACACCCCGCGACACCCGTCCATGTCCCCGGTGTCGTCCCGGACCGGCACATCGTGATCGTCGGCGCCGGCATCGCGGGCATCGGAATGGCGATCATCCTGCGCCGCAACGGTATCGACGACTTCACGATCTCGGAGCGCGGTGACGACGTCGGCGGCGTCTGGCGCGACAACGTCTACCCCGGCGTCGGCGCCGACGTCCCCTCCTTCAGCTACCAGTTCTCCTTCGAGAAGAACCCCCACTGGTCGCGCCTGTTCCCCAAGGGCGAGGAGATCAAGTCCTACCTCGACCACTGCGTCGAGAAGTACGACATCGCCCGCCACATCGAATTCGACACCGAGGTGCGCGAGCGGCAGTGGTCGGAGGATGATCGGATCTGGCACGTGCGCACCAACCGCGGCGAGTTCACCAGCCGCTATGTCATCAGCGCGCTGGGTCCCTTCGTCAACGCCCGCACCCCGGCCATCCCGGGCCTGGCCGACTTCACCGGCACCGTCATGCGGTCCCAGCACTGGGACCACGACCGCGACCTGACGGGCACCCGGGTCGCGGTCATCGGCACCGGAGCCAGCGCCGTGCAACTGGTCCCCGAAGTCGCCGAGACCGCCGCGCACCTGACCGTGTTCCAGCGCCGCCCGATCTACGTGCTTCCCAAGCTCGACGTGTCGGTGCCACGGCCGATCCAGAAGGCGATCGGCACCGTTCCCGGCGCGCAGAACGCGCTGCGGCTGGCCTTCACCGCGCAGGTCGAAGTACTACTCGTTGCCGTGGCCGCTTACGGCAAATCGGTGACACCGCTGACACGTGGACTCTCCGCTGCCAGCCGCGCACTGCTGTTCGCCCAGGTCCGCGAACCAGAGCTGCGCGAAAAGCTCACCCCCGAATACGATTTCGGCTGCAAACGCCCGAGTGTGTCCAACGACTGGTATCGCACCTTCGCCCGCGACAACGTCAGCCTGGTCACCGAGCCCATCGAGCGCGTCACCGCTTCGGGGGTGCGCACCACCGACGGCGCCGAACACCCGATCGACGTGCTGGTCCTGGCCACCGGATTCCACTTCGCCCACGAACCGATCAACTACCGACTGTCGCCGGTGGGGACCAGCGACGGATTCGACCTCGCCGACTTCTTCGAATCCGAACCCCTGCAATCCTACGAAGGCGTCAGCCTGCCCCAACTCCCCAACGCCTTCTCCCTGTTCGGCCCCTACTCCTGGTCCGGCGGCTCCTACCATTTCATGGTCGAAACCCAGGCCAACCACATTCTCCGAGTCCTGCGCGAAGCCGAACGCCGCGGTGCGGACCGGGTATCGGTGCGCCCCGAAGCCAATGCCGGATTCCTGGAGTTCGTCCGTGCTCGCGCCGACAACTCACTATTGGCCATCAGCGACTGTGGCGCCTCCAACAGCTACTACTTCGACCACCACGGCGACTTCAGCTCCCTGCGGCCCACCACGGGCCTGCAGGCCTGGTGGACCAGCCGGAACTTCCCCCTCGAGGACTACACCTACGCCTGAGGCCGCCCATATGGAAGAAATCCGCACGTCAGGGCTGGCGCGACGGGCGGGAATATTCGGCGGCGGGCGGCGGCTAGACTTTACTGGTCATGAAGTCGGCTTTTTCGGGTCAGGTCACCGGTGGTGCGCCCAAGACGGTCTACCTCGATCATGCGGCCACCACACCGATGTTTCCTGCCGCCATCGAGGCGATGACGGCTGTCTTCGCACGGCCGGGTAACGCGTCGTCGCTGCACGGGTCGGGGCGGGCGGCGCGGCGGTCGTTGGAAGAGGCGCGTGAGTCGATCGCGGCGGATCTGGGCGCGCGGCCCTCGGAGGTCATCTTCACCTCCGGTGGGACCGAGAGTGACAATCTGGCGATCAAGGGGATTTTCTGGGCGCGGCGTGACGCCGATCCGCGCCGGGTGCGGATCGTCGCGAGTTCGGTGGAACACCACGCGGTGATCGACGCGGTCGAGTGGCTGGAAAAGCACGAGGGCGCGCAGGTGAGCTGGCTGCCGGTGGACGCCGACGGTACGGTGTCGCCGCGCACCCTGCGGGCGGTGCTGGCCGACCATCCCGACGAGGTGGCGCTGGTCAGCGTCATGTGGGCCAACAACGAGGTCGGCACGATCCAGCCGATCGCGGAGTTGGCCGCGGTCGCACGGGAATTCGATGTGCCGATGCACAGTGACGCGATCCAGGCGGCGGCGCAACTGCCGATCGATTTCGGCGCGAGCGGGTTGTCCGCGGCCAGTTTCGCCGCGCACAAACTCGGTGGCCCGCACGGGGTCGGGGTCTTGCTGCTTGGCAGGCAGGTGCCGTGTGTGCCGCTGCTGCACGGCGGCGGGCACGAGCGTGATCTGCGTTCGGGTACCTCCGATACGGCGGGCGCGGTCGGGCTCGCGGCGGCGTTGCATCAGACCGTTGTCGAATTGCCGGTATTCGGTGGTGAATCGAGCGCGCTGCGGGACGAGTTGATCGCGCGCGTCATCGAGGCGATTCCCGACGCGATACTCAACGGACCCGTCGGCGCGCGGCGGCTGCCGGGCAACGCGCATTTCACCTTCGCCGGATGCGAGGGCGATTCGCTGCTGATGTTGCTCGACGCGGCGGGTATCGAATGTTCGACCGGCTCGGCCTGCAACGCGGGGGTGGCCTCGCCGAGTCATGTCCTCATCGCCATGGGTGTCGAGCCGTGGCAGGCGCGGGGTTCGCTGCGCTTCTCTCTCGGGCACACGTCGACCCGCGCCGACGTCGATGCCCTGCTGACTGTCCTCCCGAACGTGGTGGAACGGGCCAGGGCCGCGGGCCTTGCCGGAGCGAAAGGTGGTGTGTGATGCGAGTACTCGCGGCGATGAGCGGTGGTGTGGATTCCGCCGTGGCGGCGGCGCGCGCCGTCGATGCCGGACATGACGTGGTCGGCGTCCATCTCGCGCTGTCGGCGTCTCCGGGCACATTGCGCACCGGTTCGCGCGGTTGCTGCTCCAAGGAGGACGCGGGCGACGCCAGGCGCGCCGCCGACGTCCTCGGAATTCCCTTCTACGTCTGGGATTTCGCCGACCGGTTCAAGGAGGACGTGATCGACGATTTCGTCGCCTCCTACGCCGCCGGTGAGACGCCCAACCCCTGCCTGCGGTGCAACGAGAAGATCAAATTCTCCGCGCTGTCGGATCGGGCCGTCGCGCTCGGCTTCGACGCGGTCGTGACCGGGCACTACGCCAGGCTCGAGGACGGCGTGCTGCGCCGCGCCGTCGACGCCGACAAGGACCAGTCCTACGTGCTGGCGGTGCTGAACGCCGGGCAACTCTCGCGCGCGATGTTCCCGGTCGGCGACACCCCGAAGCCGCAGATCCGCGCGGAGGCCGCCGAACGCGGGCTCGCGGTGGCGAACAAGCCCGACAGTCACGACATCTGCTTCATCCCCTCCGGTGACACGCGCGCGTTCCTCGGCGCGAAGATCGGCATCAGGCCGGGCGCGGTCGTCGACGCCGACGGCCGGGTGCTCGGCGAGCACGAGGGTGTGCACGGTTTCACCGTCGGCCAGCGCAAGGGGCTCGGTCTGCCCGGTCCCGCCGCCGACGGCAAGCCGCGCTATGTCACCGCGATCGACCCGGAATCGGGCACGGTGCGGGTCGGCTCGGCGGAGGATCTGCACGTGTGGACCGTCAGCGCGCAGCGAGCGATCTGGACCAGCGGTGTCGCCCCGAGCGGTCCGATCGAATGCGTCGCGCAGGTACGCGCGCACGGCGGTATCGCGCCCGCGGTGGCCGAAGCCGTCGGTGACGGGCTCGTCGTGCGGTTGAGTGAGCCGTTGACCGGTGTCGCACGCGGTCAGGCCGTGGTGCTGTACCGGCCGGACGAGGCGGGCGACGAGGTCATCGGCAGCGGAACCATCAGCGATACGGCGGGTGCCGACAGCGCGGTCGGTGCCGATGTCGGCGTGGGTGTCGGCGAATAGCATTCGCGATGACTCGGAGTCGATGGCGTCATCGGCTCCGCGGACCCACCGGACGGGGCGCGCGGTGTCGGGCGGCGGTCCCGCCGATTCGCTCGGCCACGTCGCCCTCGTGAGATACGAGCCGGGCGGGGCGATCACGACGGGGCTGACCGGATATGGTCGCCCGGCCGGGTATCGGCGACGAACCGACAGGGGTATCACGTGGTGAGCGAAATCCGGACCGGCGAAGCGGCAGTCGAATCGACGGCGTTGCTGCGCGGCGGCACGGCGACGGGCGTCGGCTCGTGGCCCGGTGTCGATCCGCGCGAGGCCGCGACCACGATCCTCGGTGAACTTCCCGACCTGACCCATCTGGTCGAACTTCCCGCGCGCGGACCCGGAGCCGACATGGTCGGACGCATGTCCGCGCTGCTGATCGACCTGCGCTTCGACACCACCACCAGGGGTTACCGGCTCTCACCACGTCCGGGGTCGCTGTCGCGCCGGGCACGGGATCTGCTGCGCGCCGATCTGGACGCACTGGAGGAAGCCTGGGAGGTATCCGGTTCCACCGGCACGGGTCGGGTGGTGAAGGTCCAGGTCTGCGGGCCGCTGACGCTCGCGGCGCAGGTGGAACTACCGGGTGGGCATCGGATTCTGACCGATCGCGGCGCGGTCCGCGATGTCTCGGAGTCGCTGGCCGAAGGTCTCGACCGGCACGTGGCCGAAATCCGCAAACGACTGGGCGCCGAGGTGGTCGTGCAGTTGGACGAGCCGTCGATCGATGACGTGTTGAACGGTTCGTTGCGCGGGGTGAGTGTCCTGGACACGGTGCGCGCGATGCCCGATCCCGAAGCGCTCGCCGTCCTCGACGCGGTCATCACCGCCCAATCCGCGCCCGTGCTCGTGCACAGTTGCACCGAACCGCCGCCGCTGGATTTCCTGCGCCGTAGCGCGGCAGCCGCGGTCGGTTTCGACCTCGCGACCATCGGGACGAAGAATCTCGACGCGATCGGCGAGATCGTCGACGCGGGGAAGTTCATCGCCCTCGGTCTGGTCCCGACCACCGCGCCGTCGGCCCCGGTCACCTGGCGTGAGATCGCCGAACCGGGGGTGCGACTGATCGACCGTCTCGGTTTCCACCGTTCGGCACTCGCGAACTCGGTCATCGTGAGTCCCGCGTGCGGCCTGGGTTCGGCGCCGCTGCCGTGGGCGCGCACGGCGATCGGCCTGGCGGCGGAGGTCGCGCGGGCCTTCGGCGAAGAACCCGAATCGTTGGATTTCGACGCCTGATTCCGGGCGGACCGACGCCGCCGCGTGAGTATCGCCCCCAGCGGGAATATGGCGATGACGTGCGAGTATGTTCCCGGATGTGTCGGTGGGCTCCGATAGAATCCACGGTGTGAGTGACAGCGAGAACGCGGCGGTTGCGGCGACGGCAGAGCAGCGGGTGCGGTGGCAGGAACTCGCGGACGAGGTGCGCGAACATCAGTTCCGCTACTACGTGCGCGACTCGCCGATCATCACCGACGGGGAGTTCGACGAATTGCTGCGGCAGCTCCAGGATCTGGAGGAGCGCCACCCGGATCTGCTCACCCCGGATTCGCCGACGCAATTGGTCGGCGGCGGATTCGCGACCGATTTCACCGCGGTCGACCACCTCGAGCGCATGCTGTCGCTGGACAATGTGTTCGACGTCGACGAGCTACGCACCTGGGCGAACCGGGTGGAGGCCGAGACCGGAGCGCATCCGCACTATCTGTGCGAGGTGAAGATCGACGGTGTCGCGCTGAACCTGGTCTACGAGAACGGCAGACTGGTGCGCGGCGCGACCCGGGGTGACGGCCGCACCGGCGAGGACGTCACCTTGAACGCGCGCACCATCGACGACATCCCCGGCGAGCTGACGCCGACCGAGGAATTCCCGGTGCCCACCCTGCTCGAGGTGCGCGGCGAGGTCTACTTCCGGCTCGAGGATTTCGAGACCCTCAACGCGCAGATCGTCGCGGAAGGTAAACCGCCGTACGCGAATCCGCGCAATACCGCCGCAGGATCGCTACGGCAGAAGGATCCGGCGATCACCGCGCGACGTCATCTGCGGATGATCTGTCACGGTTTCGGTCGGATCGAGGGGTACGCGCCCACCTCGCAGCACGAGGCCTACCGGGCATTGGCCGCCTGGAGCCTGCCCGTGTCCGAGCACACCCGCCGCGTGCGGGGGATCGACGCGGTGATCGAGCGGGTGGCCTACTGGGGCGAACACCGCCACGACATCGAGCACGAGATCGACGGCCAGGTCGTCAAGATCGACGAGATCTCGTTGCAGCGCCGCCTCGGCTCGACCTCCCGCGCGCCGCGCTGGGCCATCGCATACAAGTACCCGCCGGAAGAGGCGACGACGAAACTGCTGAATATCGAGGTCAACGTGGGCCGCACCGGTCGCGTCACCCCGTTCGCGGTGATGGAGCCGGTGTCGATCGCGGGGTCGACGGTCGCCATGGCGACCCTGCACAACGCCTCGGAGGTCAGGCGCAAGGGTGTGCTGATCGGCGACACCGTCACCATCCGCAAGGCGGGCGATGTCATTCCCGAAGTGCTCGGCCCGGTGGCGGACGCGCGTACCGGCGACGAATACGAATTCGAGATGCCGAAGCGCTGCCCGGTCTGCGGCACCGAACTCGCCCCGGAGAAGGAGGGCGACGCCGATATCCGCTGCCCCAATCAGCGGTTCTGTCGCGCGCAATTGCGCGAACGCGTCTATCACATGGCGGGACGGGGCGCGTTCGATATCGAGGCGCTCGGATACGAGGGCGCCGAAGATCTGCTCGAATCGGGCGCGATCACCGATGAGGGCGATCTGTTCGATCTCGACGAGGCGCGGCTGCTCACCACCTCGCTGTATTCCAACAAGGACGGCGCGCTGTCGGCGAACGGCAAACGCCTGCTGGACAATCTGCGCACCGTGAAGGAACGCCCGCTGTGGCGGGTGCTCGTCGCGTTGTCCATCCGCCACGTCGGCCCGACCGCGGCCCGCGCGCTCGCCGCGGAATTCGGCAGTATGGATCGGATCGAGTCGGCCACCGCCGAGGAGCTGGGCGGCGCGGACGGCGTCGGCCCGACCATCGCCGCCGCCGCGGCGGAATGGTTCACCGTGGACTGGCATCGTGCCATCGTGGACAAATGGCGCACCGCCGGGGTGCGGATGCGCGACGAGCGCGACGAATCGATCGAACGCAACCTCGAAGGTCTGTCGATCGTGGTCACCGGTTCGCTGACGGGTTTCACCCGCGACGGGGCCAAGGAGGCGATCCTGGTCCGCGGCGGAAAAGCGTCCGGGTCGGTTTCGAAGAAGACGGCGTTCGTCGTGATCGGGGATTCGCCGGGTACCAAGGCGGCCAAAGCGGAAGAACTCGGCGTCCCGATTCTCGACGAGGACGGATTCCGGCTGCTCCTCGAAGCGGGACCGGCCGCTGTGCTGCCCGAGTCGCCTGACGAATAGGCCGATGGGGGGCGTCGCCCGGACATCCGAGACGCGGACCAGGTCTCGGCGTGCCGGTTCCTGATGGCAGCGGGAGGCCGACGCCCGACAGTCCGGCGGCCTGGCTGAGAATCCCGCCGAGCGAACGGCGACGCCGTGCCGTGAATCCACGGCCGTGAATATCGCCGGTGGCGAACGTCGCTTGACCTGAACCTCACTTCAGGTAACACGATCGGAGTGGTAGGCGGTCGCACCCGCCGCTCGATCCGATCGACGAGGGTGTCCGGCCGCACCCCCCGGCGACCCTCAGGAGATCGCAATGACGTACGAACACACCGCGTTGATCACCGGCGCCTCCGCCGGATTCGGTCTCGCCCTCGCTCGCGCTCTGGTCGCGCGCGGCGGACGGGTGATCGGCACCGGGCGCCACGCCGACCGGCTGGAATCGGCGCGCAGCGAACTGGGCCCGGCGTTCCTGGCCGTTCCCGGTGACATCGCCGACCCGCGGCACCGCGCCGACCTCGCCGCGACGGTGCGCGCGGCCGGGCCGCTGGATCTGCTCGTCAACAACGCGAGCAGTCTCGGCCCCAGCCCGCTGCCCCCGCTCGTGAACTATCCGCTCGACGAGCTGGAGCGGCTGTACCGCACCAATGTCGTTGCCCCGCTGGCGGTCCTGCAATTCGCTCTGCCGCTGCTGGGCGATGCCGGGGTGGTGGTGAACATCAGCTCGGACGCGGGACGCGAGCCGTATCCGACGTGGGGCGGGTACGGCTCGTCGAAGGCCGCGCTCGACCAACTCACCGCCGTGCTCGGCGCCGAACATCCGGAGATCGCGATCTACGCCTTCGATCCCGGCGATATGCGCACCGCCATGCACCAGGCCGCGTTCCCCGACGAGGACATCTCCGATCGCCCCGAACCCGAGACGGTCGTCCCCGCACTGCTGCGGCTCATCGCACGGCGTCCACCGAACGCTCGCTACGCCGCAAGCGATTTCGCCGACCTGGGCGCGGTGCGATGAGCACCGGGGTCGCGGTCGTCGACCGGTCCTTCTCGCTACCGCCGCAACGTCACGCGACCGCGCCGCCCGAAGCGCGCGGTCTGGCGCGCGACGAGGTGCGCCTGCTGGTGGCGCAGGACGGCATCGTGCACGCGCGGTTCCGGGAATTGCCCGGGCACCTGCGCGCGGGTGATCTCGTGGTGGTCAACAACTCCGCCGTCATGACGGCGGCGGTCGACGCCAGGCTCGGTGAGCTGCCGGTGACGGTGCACTTCTCGACCTGGCTCGACGACGGCGGGTGGGTCGTCGAAATCCGTTCCGCCGAACGCACGCCCTTTCTCGACGGCCTCGACGCCGGGACCGAACTGCTGCTGGCGGACGGGTCGTCGGTCGTGCTGGTGCGACCGTGGCTGCCGCCCGCGCGCAGGCTGTGGGTGGCTCGGACCACCGTCGACCCGCGGATGTCGATGGCCTCGCACGGCCGCCCGATCACCTATTCGTATGTGCCGCAACGCTGGTCGGCCGATTACTACACAACGGTTTTCGGTCGCCTGCCCGGCAGTGCGGAAATGCCGAGTGCCGCAAGGCCGTTCACCGACCGGTTGGTGCTCGATCTGCTCACCTCCGGAATCGCGGTCGCGCCCGTGACGCTGCACACGGGTGTCTCCTCCCCGGAGACCGGCGAGCCGCCGAGCCCGGAACGATTCGTCGTCCCCGCCGCCACCGCACGTCAGGTCGACGCGACGAAGGCGGCGGGTGGTCGCGTCGTCGCGGTCGGCACCACCGTCACCCGGGCTCTCGAATCGGCGACCGACCGGCAAGGATCCACGCACGCCCGGTCCGGCTGGACCGATCTGGTACTCGGCGCCGACCGCCCGGCCCGCGTGGTCGACGGCCTGATCACCGGCTGGCACGCCCCCGGCGCGTCACACCTGGACCTCCTGGTCGCGGTCGCCGGTCCGGAGATCGTCGGCGAGTCCTACGCCGCCGCCCTGGAAACCGGCTACCTGTGGCACGAATTCGGCGACAGCGCACTGCTTATGCGCCCGGTCTGATCCGGCCCGGCGAGGTGGCCGCGCAGGCTCAACGGCACTGTCCGGGTTCCGGGTTACTTCTCCTGGTCGCCGAATTCGGTCGGCAGTGCGGGTCCGATCCGGCGTCATCGCCAGCGCGGTGCTGATGCGCGCGGTCTGATCGGGCTCGGCCATGTCGCCGCACACGGCTCAGCGGCACTGTGCAGGCATCCGGGTAGTCACCAGTCGAGTAGACGGTTCACATCGCAGGCATGGCCACGGCTGCTCGCTGAGGGGGTCGGGCGATGCTGCTGACAGGGAGATCCGGACACCGATGAGCAAACCAGCAGGGCGAGTTCGCTTGTAGCGGCCGAGCTTTCCACTGCTTCTCCGGCCTGCCAGTGGCCATCACCCTGGTCGCGTCCATCGACCGAGTCGAGATCGACCCGATTGCCGACTTCGGCCGAAAGCGTTTCGAATCAGGCGGGTCCGACGACGACCGTCGCGCTCTGCTGACCGTCGAGTTCGAGGCGGGCGCAGTG
The DNA here is from genome assembly GCF_019038455.1 of Nocardia noduli. Classification (NCBI taxonomy): domain Bacteria; kingdom Bacillati; phylum Actinomycetota; class Actinomycetes; order Mycobacteriales; family Nocardiaceae; genus Nocardia; species Nocardia noduli. Next base: position 22,021 of record NZ_JAFMPL010000066.1, on the reverse strand, counting down.
GCCGCCCGGATCCAGTTCGATGTGCTGGCGGTTGACGCGGCGCTTACCCGTGGTGTCGATGACGGCGACGGTGCCGCTGGTCGTGCAGATCTTGGTGGCCCACGGCGCGGAGTAGGTCGCGGCGCCCGCGCCCTGGCATGTATTGGTGGAATTGCTGAGGAAGACGCGGACGGTGCCGTCGGGGCACGGGGCGTCGGCGACGGCGTTCGGGCCGAGTACGACCATCGACCCGATACCCAGCGCGGTCGCGATGGAGCCTCGGACCACCAGACGACGAACCGAAATTTCCATCGCTAACCCTCATCCGCTCGAACCATCAGATCACGCGACGTACACGCCGCGTCCTGCATGCTAGCGCTCCTACCGGCACTTGTCCGTGCGTGTGCTCGCCGCGCCCGCGGGCCGGACGCCGCGCTCGGAGAGTCGTGCCGAGCGGGGTGACCGCGGTCCGACGTCGGAGTTGCGGGGCGACGACGCTCCCGGGTGACCGGGGTGATGTCGGAACCGGATCACCCGACCGGAAGTATGGCGTCATGCTGCGGAGTTTTCAGGTGACCAACCACCGATCGCTGGCCGAACGGCAGGAACTGCGGTTGTACCGGGGGAGCGGACCCGTCGCGGTGCCGGTGACCGCGATCCACGGCGGGGCCGCGGCGGGGAAGACGAGTGTGATCGACGCGCTCGCCCAGATGCGTGACGCGGTACTGCATTCGGTGACCGGATGGGATCCCTACGCCGGACCGGTGCGCGCGCCGCACCTCGGATTCCCGGATCGGCCGACGGAATTCGTCGCCGGATTCGTGGCCGAGGGCGTGCCGTACACCTACGGCTTCCAGTTGGACAACGCAGGCGTGACCGCGGAATGGCTGCACACCCAACCGCGTTCGCGCAAACGGATCGTCTTCGAGCGCGCGGGCGAGCAGATCAAGATCGGCCCCATGTTCGAGGCCGCGCGCTACGGAATCGCCGCGCTGGTCCCGCTGGTGCGTCCGAACGCGCTGCTGCTCGGTCTGGCCGGGCAGATGTACGCCGAGGCGCTGGTACCCGCCTACCGGTGGTTCGCCGCGGTACTCCAGGTCGAGCACGGCGCGCGCGAAACCGCCGAGGTGGCCCATCGGCTCGGCTCGCATCTGTCGCGCGCACCGGAGAACGCCGCGCGGCTGTTGCCGCTGCTGCACGCCGCCGGACTCGGCATCAGCGACGTGCTGATCGCCGACAACGACCCGCTCTACGCCGACTACCTGCGCGAATTGGACGGTGACATCGCGGAGACCGCCAAACAGGTCGAACTGTGCGCGACCTCGCCCGGTCACGCCGACGCGCTGTTGCAGACCAACGGCGTCACGGCGGTCATGCTCCAACGCGAACTCGGCAATCTGCGTGCCGCCCGCGAGGCCCTCTACGCGCGCATGGTGGCCCGGCGAGGGGTCGGGCTGCACCTGGTGCACGCGGGCGTCGACGCGCCTTTCGAGATCACCGACGAATCCGCCGCCACCGTCTCGCTGCTGCGACTGCTGCCTCCGATGCTGGACGCGCTCGACGAAGGTCTCGTCCTCGCCGTGGACGATATCGGCGCGCGCCTGCCCGCCGAACAGACCGACCGCCTGATCCGGCTGTTCCAGAGTCCGGAGACCAATTCCTTCGGCGCCCAATTGATTTTCACCACCGACGATCGCGCGCTGATCGATCGCGGCAACGGCCGATCGCAGGGCACCCGCAGCGCCGTGTGGCAGGTGCGGCGCACCGAGCGGGGCGTCAGCGAACTCGTCGCGCTGTAGCGGCGGCGCGCCGGACCCATAGAGTGGTCGGCATGGTGGAGATCGCGATGTTGGTGATCATGGCCACGCTGCTGGTGGCGATGATCGTGCTGTATCGGCGCGGCAGGGGCGGGCCGAAGTACCCGGCGACGCCGGAGCGTGGTTCGCTGCACGTCACCGGGGTGAGTCCGCGCCCGGACGCCGAGGGCGAGCAGTTCGTGACGATCACGGGCAACCTCGCCGGTCCGTCGGTGCCGGACCAGGTCGTCTACGGGCGGTTCGTCTGGGACGTGAACAGCTGGCCCGCTATCGGCGAGGAGATTCCGGTGGTCTACCCGGCGGGTAAACCGGACCGCTGGCAGATCGCGCGGTAGGCAACCCGACTGTTCTCTCGGGTGAGGGCCTCCGCCGGGTGCGGGTACGGGACGGTCCGGCGCGTGGTGGCAGGATGCGGTTATGGGTGAGAACGACGCCGACGTCGCTGTCCGGACGGCGAGCGTCGCCGAATACGACGCGGTCGGAGAGCTGACGGTCGAGGTCTACGTGGGCGAGGGTTACGTCCGCGCGGACACCCCGTACGCGGCGCAACTGGCCGATGCCCGGCATCGGGGCGCGGCGGCGCAGATCCTCGTCGCCGTCCACGCGGGGCGCGTCGTCGGATCGCTGACCGTGGCTCGGCCCGGCACCGACTACGCGGAGATCGCGCGTGCGGGTGAACTCGAGTTCCGCATGCTCGCCGTCTCGAAGGCGGCACGCGGGCTCGGGGCGGGAACCGCGTTGGTGCGCACCGTGATCGAGACGGCGGCGGCCGAGGGGTTCCACGCGGTCGTCCTCACCACGATGCCCGCCATGGCCGAAGCCAGGCGCATCTACGACCGCTACGGGTTCGTCCCGGTCCCCGAGCGGGACCGGACGACCGACACCGGCGAGGATCTCACCGTGCTGCGGCTGGAACTGCCCGCCGCGTAAGGGATTCGAGGCGTTCAGCCCAGTACCGTGGCCACTATTCCGGCGAGATAGCCGAGCCGCGCGACCTCCGAGGGCCGGAAATCCGGTCCGCCCGGCCTGCCGAGCATCAGCACCTTCCCGCTGGTGCCGAGCGGCGCGGCGGCGAGTTTGGTGTCCATATCGCGCCAGATCTGCGGAACCCATTCGGATTCGGGATCGAGCACCGCGGGCTTGTCCAGCGGCATCCACGGCGCCGAACCCGCCTGGGTCTCCGGCGCGCTCTGACTGCCGACCACCCGGTACGCGCCCTGCGGGCCCATATCGATGATCGTGCTCCAGCCGACCCGGAGCACCCGGGGAACGCCGTCGACCAGCACCTGCATCCGATCGTCGCGGGCGCTGGCCACCTGGTCGATCAATTCGAGTTCGCGATGGGTGTCGAGCACACCGGAATACGGGCGGATGGAATCCACGTGGACGTCGCCGATGGATTCGGCGGCGGTGATCAGGGTGTCCGGGAGGGCGTTGGGTGGCACCTCGACGACGAGATCGTCGACGGCGAAACCCGCACCGCGTTCGACGACGTCCAGCGAGAGGATATCCGCGCCGACGGAACCGAGTGCGAGTGCGAGTGCGCCGAGGCTTCCCGGGCGATCCGGAAGTTGCACGCGGAGCAGATATGACACGCGCGTTCCTTTCCTCTTGCCGGCCGAGCGTGGTCGCTGGATACCCGGTCTGGCAATCTTTACACCCCCGGGCTTCGGTTATCGACCCGAAGTACGGCCAGTGAGGTACGCCACGCAGAAAAATCGCGCGCCCTCGGCGTGTCACTCTAGTTGAAAGGGTGTGTCGCCGCACGGCGGGCGCGAACGCAGGGGGACGCGCAGCGCCCGCTAGGCTGTTCGATGGCCGAATTCTCCAGGCCGATTCTCCATGCTCGACGATGCCGAAAGGGGTCCCGCGGTGCCCGCCATCTCCCGCGACGAGGTCGCACACCTCGCCCGGCTGTCCCGGCTCGCGCTGTCCGATACCGAACTGGATCAGTTCGCCGGTCAGCTGGATTCGATTCTGAGTCACGTCCGGACCATCTCCGAGGTCGCCGCCGCGGATGTCCCGCCCACTTCCTCGCCGAATCCGGCCACCAACATCACCCGCCGCGACGAGGTGGTTCCATGCCTGACCCCGGAACAGGCGCTCTCGGGCGCTCCGGCGCAGGAGGAGCAGCGGTTCATGGTTCCGCAGATTCTTGGAGAGGGCGAATGAGCAGAGGGCGAATGAGCGCGGCACCGGGCGGCAGCGGCGTGATCACCTCGACGGCGGCCGAACTCGCCGCGCGGATCCACGCGCGCGAGATCACCTCGGTCGAGGTCACCCAGGCGTATCTGGACCGCATCGCCGAGGCGGACGGCGCCATCCACGCCTTCCTGCACGTCTCGGGCGAGCAGGCACTGACCGCGGCGGCCGAAGTCGACGCCGCGCTGGCCGAGGGCAAGGCCCCGGCTTCGCCGCTGGCCGGAGTTCCGTTGGCGCTCAAGGACGTCTTCACCACCACCGACGCGCCGACCACCTGCGCCTCCAAGATTCTGGAGGGCTGGGTCTCGCCCTACGACGCGACCCTGACCACCAGGTTGCGCGCCGCGGGCATCCCGATTCTCGGCAAGACCAATATGGACGAGTTCGCCATGGGCTCCTCCACCGAGAACTCGGCCTACGGCCCGACCAAGAACCCGTGGGACACCACGCGCATCCCCGGCGGTTCCGGCGGCGGTTCGGCGGCCGCCCTGGCGTCGAACCAGGCGCCGCTGGCCATCGGCACCGACACCGGCGGTTCCATCCGCCAACCCGCCGCGGTGACCGCGACGGTGGGCACCAAACCGACCTACGGCACGGTCTCGCGCTACGGCCTCGTGGCCTGCGCGTCCTCGCTGGACCAGGGCGGCCCCTGCGGACGCACCGTGCTCGACACCGCGCTGCTGCACGAGGTGATCGCGGGGTACGACCCGCGCGACTCCACCTCCCGCGATGTGCCGGTGCCGCCGGTGGTCGCGGCCGCGCGCGCGGGTGCGGCGGGTGACCTGCGCGGCGTGAAGGTCGGCGTCGTCAAGGAATTGCATTCCGACAGTTACCAATCGGGTGTGATCGGCTCCTTCGACGCGGCGGTCGCGGTGCTGAAGGAACTGGGCGCGGAGGTCATCGAGGTCTCCTGCCCGAATTTCGAATACGCCCTCTCGGCGTACTACCTGGTCATGCCGAGCGAGGTGTCGTCGAACCTGGCTCGTTTCGACGCCATGCGCTACGGCCTGCGCGTCGACGACGACGGCAAGCACAGCGCCGAACAGGTGATGGCGGCCACCCGCGCCGCCGGATTCGGCCCGGAAGTCAAGCGCCGCATCATGATCGGCACCTACGCGCTGTCGGCGGGCTATTACGACGAGTACTACGGCCAGGCGCTCAAGGTGCGCACGCTGATCACCCGCGATTTCGACAGGGCCTACGAACAGGTCGATGTGCTCGTCTCGCCGACGAGTCCGTTCACCCCGTGGAAACTGGGCGAGAAGGTCGACGATCCGCTGGCCATGTACCTCTCGGACCTGTGCACCCTGCCCACCAACCTGGCCGGTCACCCCGCCATGTCGGTGCCTTCGGGACTCAGCGCCGACGACGGCCTGCCGGTCGGATTCCAGATCATGGCGCCCGCCCTGGCCGACGATCGCCTCTACCGGGTCGGCGCCGCCTACGAAGCGGCGCGCGGACCCATCGCCTGACGAAACGCGGTCCCCTTCGCTCCGGTCACGGCGCGGAGGGGATGCGCTATTCGCCTCGCGCGCCGATTCTTTCGTGCACCGTGAGCAGCAGGTGATCGAATCGGGTCTGGACGTGCGCGGCCGGGCCGGGCAACGTGTCCAGGTCGATCAGCAATTGCGCGGCCAGGTCGCGGAGTTTGGTGTTGGTCTCCTGTGAACGCCAGCGCAGGACGTCGAACGCCTGGTCATCGGTGATCCGGTAGACGTAGCGCAGGATGCCTTTGGCCTGTTCGATCGCCGCGCGGGCTTCCGGCGGCCCGGCGTCCTGCTGCTCGATTGCCCGTCGCTGTTCCTCGTCGCGGGCGTCGGTGAGGTCGATGTAGTACCCGGCGGTCCCGACGACCACGCCGTCCTCGAGCAGCTGATCGGCCAGCACGATCACCTCGTGCGCCGTGCCCGCGATATCGACGATGCGATGGCGGCTACAGAACGCCTGCCCGTTCGCGACCGCGTCGGCGATCACCGCGGCCACATGGTCGCGATCCTCGGGATGTTTGTGCGAGAGCAGCAGTTCGGTCGTCGGCAGGGCCTCGCCGAGGGCGTAGCCGTGCATGGCGGCCACCTCGTCGGACCAGTCCCACCGTTGGTCGGCGAAGCGGAATCCGAACCGGCCCGCGGTCAGTCGCAGGCCACCGCCGAGCACGCGGTCGACGTCCTCGGTGATACCTTCGGCGGATTCCGTCATATCGGTCACCAATCGAGTATGCCCGTGGGGTGGAAACGGCTGCTCACCGGTCCGCGTACGAACGCGAGTTCGAAACACGCGGGGTTCGTCGTGCACGCGCTCGTGGCGACGGCTACGCTACGTCAGCCCTTCATGGGAGCTGCGCTCCGAGGGGTATCGCTGATCCGGAAAGGCCGGGTAATCCAGGTGTTGGTAGGCGGAACCATGGAGACGGTTTCGGAGGTGGCCGGCGCGGGCTTGTTGTCCGAGCTGGTGGAACACCTGCGACAGAACCGTACGGTGTTGCGCGAGGAGTGGGCGCGTCGGATCACCGAGGCCGAATTGCTGACGGCCATGTCGCCGGAGGAGATGTTCTCCGAAGCCACCTCGGTCTACGACAACTACGTCGCGGTCCTGGAGACCGGCAGCGTGGAGGCCCTGCGTGACTACGCGCGCGACCTGTCCGAGCGCATCGTTCCGCGCGGTGTGGAGACCGACGAGGTCGTCGGCATCGTCCTGCTGCTCCGCGATGTGCTCGCCCGCTCGCTGTTCGAGAAGTACCAGTCCGATTTCGAACTGCTCAACAACGTGCTCGACGCCTACGAGCCCGCCGCCAACCGGATCGCCAACACCGTCGGCGTGAGTTTCGTCGAGGAACGCGAACGCATCATCCGCCAGCAGCAGGAAGCCATCCGGGAACTGTCCACCCCGGTGCTCCAGGTGCGCGAGCAGTTGCTGATCCTGCCGATCATCGGCGTGCTCGACGGTCAGCGCGCCCGCCAGCTGACCGAACAGCTGCTCGGCGCGATCCGCGCCAACCGCGCCAAGGTCGTGGTGATCGACATCACCGGCGTGCCGACGATCGATTCCACCGTCGCCAACCATCTCGTGCAGACGGTCGAGGCCTCCGGTCTGATGGGCGCGAGTGTGATCATCACGGGGCTGTCCTCGGAGATCGCGCTCACCCTGGTGACCATCGGACTGGACCTATCGAAGATGAACGCGGTCGGTGACCTGCAGGGCGGAATCGAGGAGGCCGAGCGCCACCTCGGCTACGAAGTCAGCAGGACCTCGGATCTGTTCCGTTCCCAGACCGCCACCGAGCCACGTCTGCGTGCGTGATCGAACACCTCCCGTCGGGCGTCGTCTAGGGTTGCCCTGGTGCCCGTGTCCGCCCGCTGACGGCGGCCGCACGGCATCGCGAGCTCTGCCGCGTGCCACGACGGTGAGTATCCATCGCTGGACGAGAAGGAGATCGTGCGATGCTTTCCGGGCGTAAAGAGGGAATGGGCCGTGCAACGGCCGACCTCTCCGGATCGGAGACCACACTGGACCCCATCGGTGCCGGAGTGTGGCACAAGCCCGAGCCGCTGGTGCTCCTGGTCGAGGACGACGCCGCCGACGCGCTCCTGGTCGAGGAACTGATCGCCGACGGCGCTCCCGGGGTCCGGCTGGTGTGGGCGAATTCGATCGCCCAAGCCGGTGAACGGCTGGCCGAAGGCCTGCCCGACTGCGTCCTGCTCGATCTGAACCTGCCCGACGCCCACGGTCTGGACGCGCTCGCGAGCATCCACGACTACACCGACCAGGTCCCCGTCGTCGTGCTGACCGGCCTGGATCAGGAGCAGACCGGTCTGGCCGCCGTCGCCGCCGGTGCGCAGGACTATCTGGTCAAGGGCCGGGTGGAACCCGAATTATTCGGGCGCGCAATCCGTTACGCGATCCAGCGTAAGCAGACCGAACTCGCCGCCGCCGCACTGCGCCTGAGTCAGCTGCGGGCCGAGGAGAACGCGCGACTCGAGCGCGGGCTGCTCCCGAAACCGCTGTTACGCGGTGAGCGGGTGATCGACGTGGTGGCCCGCTACCGCCCGGGCCGGGTCAAAGCCCTGCTCGGCGGTGATTTCTACGACGTGGTCCAGCTCGCGGACGGCACCGTGCACGCGCTGATCGGTGATATCGCCGGGCACGGACCCGACGAGGCGGCGATCGGTGTCGCGCTCCGATTGGCGTGGCGCACACTGGTTCTGAGCGGGATCACCGGGCCGAGGCAACTGGGTCTGCTGGAAGAGGTGCTGCTCGCCGAACGCACCGGACGGCGCACCTTCGCCACCGTGACCACACTCGTACTCGATCCGGGCGCGCGCGCCGCGCGGGTGTTGCGCGCGGGCCATCACGGCATGTTCCTGTGCCGGGGCGGCGAGGTCGACATGATCGAGGTGCCGGGCGGACCCGCCCTCGGATTCCTTCCTGGACAGGCGAATTGGCCGGAACAGGAATTGCTGGTTCCGGTCGGGGCCGGGTTGATGCTGTTCACCGACGGCCTGTTCGAAGGGCATATCGGCCCCGGTTCCGAGCGCCTCGGCGAGGAGGGACTGCTGAACCTGGCGCGCGGCCTGAGCGGACCCGCGCCCGCGGATTTCGTCGACGCGTTGATCGAACAGGCCGAAGCGCTCGCCGCCGGACACGGCGGACTCGCCGACGACGTGGCCGTTCTGTACCTGCGGTGGAGTACCGAGCAGGGAACCGGGAGCGGCGGTCGATGATCTCGAGTTCGCCGAGACGCGGGCTCGCGGGCAGGCTGACGGTACAGACCTGGTTCCAGCTGGTTCTCGGACTGATGGCACTGCTGGTACTCGTGTCCACCGTCGCGGGCGCCGCGCTCATCGCGCAGACCAATCGGGTCGCCGACCGCCTGCTCGACTACGTCCAACCCGCCGCCACCGAGGCCTACCGCCTACAGACGGCCCTGGTCGATCAGGAGACCGGAATCCGCGGTTACGCCATCACCGCCGACCCCCAGTTCTTCACGCCGTATCTGGAAGGCCGAGCGCAGCAGGCACGGTCGACGGCGCGACTGCGCGAACTGCTGGCGGGCCGTCCCGCGCTGCTCGCCGATCTCGACGCGGTGGAAAGCGGCGCCGCGCTGTGGCGCGACACCTACGCCGAACCCCTCGCCGCCGGTGTCACACCGTCCACCGCGCGCCCGACGGTCCAGGCAGCGGTCGTGGCGCGGGGTAAGACCCTGTTCGACGAACTCCGGCTGCGGTTCACCGCGCAGAACGAGGGCCTGGCCGCCGTCGCGGACCGTGATCGCGACGAACTCCGACACGCGCGCGCGGTCCGCGACGTCGTGCTCACCGGCATGATCGTGGCCTTCCTGCTGACCAGCGTCGTGCTGACCGTGCTGATCCGGCGGCTGGTGGCCCGGCCCCTCGATGAGCTGGAGAAGGCCTCACTGCTGGTCGCCGGTGGTGACTTCGACCACCGCATCACCGCGCGCGGGCCGTCGGATCTCGCGACGGTCGCCGAGGCGGTCGAGAGTATGCGCCGTCGGATCGTCGCGGAACTGGCCTCGTCGCGGGTCCAGGAGACGCAGTTGGCGCGGCAGGCGGCCGATCTGGACTCGCAGACGGTCGAACTGCGCCGGTCCAACGCCGAACTCGAACAGTTCGCGTATGTGGCCTCCCACGACCTCCAGGAGCCGCTGCGCAAGGTGGCCTCGTTCTGCCAGTTGCTGGAGAAACGCTACGGCGATCAACTCGACGACCGGGCCAGGCAGTACATCGACTATGCGGTCGACGGCGCCAAACGGATGCAGGTCCTCATCAACGACCTGCTCACGTTCTCCCGCGTCGGCCGGATCAACGACCGCACCGAACCCGTCGCGCTCGACCACGCGCTCGGCAAGGCCGTCGACAATCTCGCCGCGGCGATCGAGGACACCGCGGCCACGATCGTCCGGCCCGAGACCCTGCCCGAGATCACCGGCGACCCGACACTGCTGGTCATGCTCTGGCAGAACCTGGTCGGCAACGCGATCAAATTCCGCAGCCCGGACCGCGCGCCGGTCGTGCGTATCGAACACGAGACCGACGCCGACGGTGTGCGGCAGTTCACGGTGGCCGACAACGGGATAGGTATCTCACCGGAGTTCGCCGACAAGGTGTTCGTCATCTTTCAACGCCTGCACAGCCGCGACGAATACAGTGGAACGGGGATCGGATTGGCACTGAGCAAGAAGATCGTCGAGTACCACGGCGGACGTATCAGGCTCGACACCGACTATTCCGGCGGCACCCGATTCGTTTTCACCCTCGCCGAGCCGACACCGTCATCCGAGAAGGAGTTCACTACGTGACCATCGAAGCCAGACCCATCGACATCCTGCTCGTCGAAGACGATCCGGGCGACGAACTGATGACGAGGGAGGCGTTCGAGGACAACCGGATCGGCAACACCCTGCATGTCGCGCACGACGGCGAGGAGGCGCTCGAATTCCTCTACCGCCAGGGCCCGCACGCCGATGCGCCGCGTCCCGACCTGATCCTGCTCGACCTCAACCTGCCGAAATACGATGGCAGGCAGGTGCTGGAGAAGGTCAAATCCGACCCGGATCTCGCGCATATCCCGGTCGTGGTGCTGACGACCTCCTCGGCCGAGGAGGACATCCTGCGCAGCTACAAATTGCACGCCAACGCCTACGTGACCAAACCGGTCGATCTGGATCAGTTCATCGCGGCCATCAAGCAGATCGACGATTTCTTCGTCCAGGTGGTCCGGCTGCCGCAGCGACGGTGATCGTCGCGCGGCGGCCGGAGCCACGCTCAGTTCGCGTCGACGGCGCGATCCACGGTGTCGAAGACGGCGAGCAGTTTGTCCAGACCGGTCACCTCGATCGGCCTGCGCACCTGATCCGAGGCCACCACCCTGAGTCCGCCCGAGGGCGCCGCCTCGGTGGCGACGAGCAGCACGCTCAGTCCGGCGGATCCGAAGAAACCGACACCGGACAGGTCGACGACCAGCACCGGAGGCTGCTCGCGCAACGCCTCGTCGATGGCCGACTGCAACTGCGGCGCGGAGGCCACGTCGACTTCACCACTCACCGTGAGCACCGCCGTCGAGCCGACGGAGGTGCGTTCCACCTCGAGGAGCAGGTGCTTACCCTCGGCGCTCATCGGGCCGTCACCCGCGCGTCGCGCGTGCCGGAACCAATGCGCACGTCCGGTGCGCTCACGGTCGCGTTCACTGCACTACCTCCGCTGCCGATCGAACCTCTGCCGAATCCGAATGCGGCGCAGAGGATGAGCCTTCGTGGTCAACTTACCCGACTCCGGGCCACCGTATGCCCCTGGTTCTGTTCCCCGGCGAGACAGAGTTATTCTGGCCGCCCCGGAGGCTCTACATCTCGATGAGGCGGTAGCAATGGCAGAGTGGACCACGGATAACTCGACCACGATCGAGGTCCGAGTGCCCGCGCAGCTCGAACAACTGGCCATGCTGCGTGCCCTCGTCGAAACCGTGGCCTTCATGGCGGATTTCGCCGTGGACGAGGTCACCGACATCCGGTTGGCGCTGGACGAGATCGCGACCGGACTCATTCTCGACGCGGTGCCCGATTCGACCATCGACTGTCGGTTCACCTACCACGACGCCGCCGCCATGCGGGTGCGGGTGCATTCGGTCTCGGCATCGCAGACTCCGCCCAGTCAGGACAGTTTCGGCTGGCATATCGTGCGCACGCTGACCCGGTCGGTCAACGCGACGCAGACCGAGTTCGACGCGGCCCGCAGCGGCTATCCGGTGGTCGTCGACTTCGAATGGGCGCGCGGCGGCACCGATGGCCGATAGCGCCGAACCGCGCTCGAGACCGGAGCAGCGTCGAAGTCATTCGGGTACCGAGAGTTACGACAACCTGGAACCGATGTTCGCCCGGCTCGCGGAGTTCGACCCCGACGATCCGGCCCGTGCCGCGTCGCGTCAGGACATCATCGAGCGCTGCCTTCCGCTGGCGGCCAATATCGCCCGCCGGTTCTCCGGCCGCGGCGAGAATTACGACGACCTGTTGCAGATCGCCCGCGTCGGCATGGTCCAGGCGGTCGACCGATTCGATCCGTCCTACGGCGCCTCGTTCCTCTCCTTCGCGGTGCCGACCATCATGGGCGAGGTCAGGCGGCATTTCCGCGATCACACCTGGGCCGTGCGGGTACCGCGCAGGCTCAAGGAGATCCAGCAGACCATCGGACCGGCGACCGAGAAACTGACCCACGAACTGGGCCGGATGCCGCGGGCACGAGAGATCGCCGAGGAGATCGGCGCGGATCTGAACGAGGTCACCCAGGCGCTGATCGCCAGGAACGCCTACCAGAGCACGCCGATCGATCCCACCCCCGAGGGCGGCGATTCCGACAACACCCCCGCCTCGGTGCTCGACACGCTGGGGGCCGACGACACGAACTACGATTCGGTCGAGGACTACCTGGCCGTCCGCCCGCTCATCGCCGCGCTTCCCGAACGGCAGCGGCAGGTGCTGGTCTGGCGCTTCTTCGATTCGCTGACGCAGATCGAGATCGCCGAGCGACTCGGCTGTTCGCAGATGCAGGTCTCGCGGATTCTCACCAAGACCCTGAGTTCACTGCGCGAGCAGGCGATGCGCGACTGATCGCTGGGCCGAGGTGAGCGCCATCATCGCGTACTGGGTGGTGCCGTCCGGGGCGGCGTGCGTGCGAACCAGATCGCAGAGCCGGTGCACGAGCAGCAGACCCCGGCCGCCGATCACCCCGGCGCGTGCGGGTCTGCGCCCGGCGAGCGCGTCGTCGAAACGTCCGAAGTCGTGCACTTCGCAGACGAGGTGGTCGCCGTCGGTCCACAGCCGGACCGTCGACGGCCCTTTACCGTGGCACAGGCTGTTGGTGGCCAACTCGGTCACGATCAATTCCAGATCGCCCAGTCGCGCGTCGTCGAATCCGAGGCGTTTGCCGTGTTCGGCGGCCCACCGGCGCGCGGTGCCCATATCGGCGAATTCGGCGACGGTGAGTTCCGCCGCGCCCTCCGGTGTCGGGATCGGCCGGTTGTGGCGCTCGATCACGGCGCCCGGGTCGTAATCCGGGCTGGCGGTGCGGCGGTGGCCCCGCCAGAGCGTCGGGTGGGAGGCATTGGCGTCGGCGATGACCTCGGCGCCGAGCGCGGCGAGATCGTAGGGACAGACGATCGTCACCTCGCGTCCGGCGAACGCGGGATTGATCAGGGCCTCGTGCTGGGCGCAGGCGGGGTACTCGAGTTCGGTCCGTCCCGCCCAGACGGGTTCGCCGATGATGCGGACGTGCGCGCCGGGATGTTCGTCGGCGAAGGCGCGCAGCACCGTCGCGATGATCCGGCCGGGATTGCGGCCTTCCCGCTCCATCTCGACCCACGTCACCTCCGGCGCCGAATCGCCCAGCGCCGCGCGCAACAGCCGGAGTTTGGCGTCGGGCACCGCGACGGCGACCGGTTCACCGAGGGCGAGGCCTTCGCGAATGAAGGGAACCAGGGCCGCCAGGTACTCGTCGTCGCCGTCGTAGAACAGGGCCGGGTGCGAGAATTCGCGGGTCGCGCCGGTTTCGGTGACGGTCATGGGGTGTCCGTTACGTGGGTATCGAGCCAGTGTTGCCTCTGTCACCGTATCCTCCCATCTCGCCGATGTGGGCGACGCACCGCCGCGACGGTGCGCGAACCCGCGCTCGGCCTCAGTCCTGATCACCACGGTCGATGCTCTCGTTCGTCGTCGGTGCGCCTCGCCGCCAATCGAATTCGACATGGGTCGGATATCCGGAGACGGTGATGTCGAACGGCTCCTGGCTGGCGGTGGCGTCATGGGTGAGCGTGCGGACGATGCGCCACGCGAAATCGCGTTGTGTCACCCCGCGATTCGCCCAGGCCGCGGAGTCGACCTCGACCGACATGCGGTCCTTGTCGTAGGTGAAGCGGCAGTCGATCATCGATCCTGGCACCGCGTCGACGACGAGTGCTGTCGCCACCTCGTTGAGGACGAGCCGGATATCGGCGATGTCCTCGGGACGGAATTCGGCATCGACGGTCACCGCGTCCGCGAGTGCCCGCATCAAAGCGAGGTGTTCGCGCCGTGCCGGTACCTGGATTCGGACGGTGGTCGTGTCGGACAGGGTTTCCGAAGCCGATTGCATGTCTACCTCACCACCTATTACCCGCCGACCCCGAATATCGGGCGGCTGCCCGGCCCGGAACCTCTGGTTCACTGGAAGAATCGGTCGATATCTTGTCGGTCGATTACCCCGTCACATGTGATCGAATCGTGTGCTCCACGTCCCTTTCGCGCCGGTCGCCGACATGCGGTCAGATCGGTCGGAATCCGGCTCCGACCTCGGGTCCGGCATTCAGGTCGGCGACGACGGCATGGATATCGGTGCCCATTTCCGGCCCGAAACAACCCACGCCGTAATACGCGTTGACCATTCCGACCAGGGTGCTGCCGACGACGATCGGCGCTCCCGAATCCCCTTCGAGGACGCAGAGCTGAGTCCAGGTCCTGCTCTCGGGTCCGGCGAGATCACCCCAGGTGACCCCGCAGGTATTGCCGGTGGTCCGGCCTTTCTTGCACACCACGTTCGGGAATTGCGCCGGTGCGCCGATATCGGCGATGGACAGCGTGCCGACCCGATTCACCGGACTGATCCGATCCGGATCGAACGCGATGACGGCATAGTCCAATGCGTGATTCGTCCGAACGAATCTGCCGACCACGCCCTGATCCGGATCCGCCTCGGCCGACACCGCGGCCCCCGGCTCACCGCAATGCCCGGCGGTCAGCCCGACCAACCGGCCCGCGGCGTCGTAGCCCACGGTGGTCAGCGTGCAGGTGGCCCGCTGATCGATCACTATTCCCGAGCCGCCGCCGACGGCCGGGGGTTCGTCCCGCGCGGCCGCCGGGCCCGCGCCGAGTGCGGCTGCCGCGACGGCGAGCGCGAAGACGGCGGGCAGGGTCGTTTTTCTCGAATGCGTCGCTCCCACATTCGTGCGGGTGCCCGACCGGGACGGTGTCAAACGGCGTCGGGTCCGATCGGCCCGGGGGCTCTCAGCCGGTGCGCAGGGATTCGGCCCTGAGCTGGATCCCGGCCGTCATCCCCTCGAAACCGTGGCGCAGATTACGGCCGAGGATCGCGGCGACGACGGGATGCAGCCAGCCGTCGAGTTCGAAATGGGATTCGTAGCGGGTGCGGTGCTCTCCGGCCGGGGTGACGGTGTGCGAGCGCAGGCTGCGCAGGGCGCCCGCCGGTACCGGCTTCATCGAGTAGCTCAGTTCGCGGCCGGGAATGTTGGTGCGGATCCATTCGCGCTGTTTACGCGGGGCCGAGCCGATGACGGTGACGAGCATATCGATCGGCGCTCCCGGTTCGAGGGTGCTCTCGCACCGTTTCACGAACGGATTCCACTCGCCGTAGCGCGGGAGATCGGTGATCACCTGCCACACCAGGTCGGCGGGAGCGTCGATGTAGACCGCGGCGTCGATGACAAAGCCCATGGGAGAAAATTAGAACAAGTTCTACTCGGGGGCAAGGTTCGATGTAGTAGTACCCCTCAGTTGTTGCCCCTCAGTAGTTGCCCCTCAGCAGTCGCCCATACTCGTGCCCTGGTCGGTGCCGTAGCGGTGGCCGTGGCCGGTCGGCGCGTCGAGAGCCGACAGCAGGTCGGCGGTGGTCTGGACGAAACTCAGCACCGGCAGCCAGGCCGGAATCGGTGCGTCGACCCGGACGTCGTCGAGGTCGGGGGCGCGCCAGAGCAGCGACGGCGACCAGTGCACCACCGGGTCCGAGCTGTTGGCCAGGATCGTCGCGCGGCCGTGGTGCACATCGCCCGCGGGCGGACCGGCCCACAGCGCGGCGCAGGTCCGACGGTCCTGATCGGCGTCGTCGGTGAACAGCGCACTGCCGCCCAGCGCCCCGAGACTCTGCCCGTAGACGAACAGTCGCGGCGGGTGGGCGCTGCCGGCGAGACGCCGCTCGATCGCGGTGAACAGCGCGCGGGCCGAGGAAGTGGCCCCCTCACGGCCGAAGATGAATGTCGCCCAGCTCGGCGCGAAGGAGTACTGCAAGCCGACCAGCGCGACATCGTCGCCGAAACGTTCGGCGAACCCGGCGGCCGCGTCGGCGTCGATCCATCCCGAGCCGGTGGGGACGGTGACGACGATATTGCCGCGCCGGAAACCGCCGGACCGCTCCAGTTCCGCGAGCGCGAGCGCCACCCTGGCGTCGAGATCCGGCGCCGATTCGAGTCCCACGTAGACGCGGATCGGCCCGTCGGGTCCGTCCGCGACGAATCTGCGCCCCTGGCTGCCCAGCGAGGACCAGCTCACGGCGGACGTGGCGGTACCCGATCTGCCGGACGACACCGGCGGCGTCACCGTGGGATCGACCGTGGCGTTGGCCGCCGCGTAGACGCCGTAGCGCCATTCGGCCACCGTCGGCGCGACGATCGCACCGCCGAGGACCGCCGCCGCGACCGTGACCGCGACGCCGCGCGCCGCACCGAGCCGTCGCAGTACTCGACCGACACCGCGTGCGAATCCGAGGCCGAGCCCGGCGATCAGCGCGGCGCCCACTCCGCAGCGCACCCAGTACCCGGGGCCGATGGGCGCGGTGCCCATCGCGGCCCGCAGGCCGTTCTGCCAGTGGCCCGCCTGCGCGACCGCGGCGACCACGAGCACGACGGTGAGCGCGAGTAACGGTCCACGGTAGGCGGCGAAGTGGACATCGGTGTCGAAACCCTTGCGGCGCACCGTGAAACGGACGAGTCCGGCGACGCCGAGTGCTATCGCGACGAGCAGTCCGGTGAGAATCGCCTGCGCGCCCGACGTGCGGGGGAGCAGTCCCGGGGACAGCGAGGCCAGTACGCCCGCACCGGCCGCGAGCGTGGTCCCGATCCGTGGGCGTAGCAGCCGAGCCCGATTCATGCCGG
Source organism: Nocardia noduli (assembly GCF_019038455.1). Classification (NCBI taxonomy): domain Bacteria; kingdom Bacillati; phylum Actinomycetota; class Actinomycetes; order Mycobacteriales; family Nocardiaceae; genus Nocardia; species Nocardia noduli. The sequence continues at coordinate 5,102 of NZ_JAFMPL010000066.1, read as the reverse complement.
TACTCCCACCGCGGCGAACCGCGTCGGCTCGCTCGTGGCGATCCCACGCCGCGTCGCGTCGAGCAGGAACCGCAGCAGAACCGCCAAACCGGCGACGCCCAGCCCGATGGTCCCCACCAGCCACCCGCTCACTCTCGAGCCCGCGAACAGCGATTCGACCACCGGTGCGCCGTAGTGCTGACGGCGTGAATTCAGATCCACCGCCACGTCGGCGATATCGGCCATGGTGCGGCAACGCGCCTGTCCGACCGTTCCGGTGCGGTCCGCGCACGCCTGCCGCATCCGCAGGTCGAGCGTGGCGTCGATAGCCTGGCGGGCCCACGGGCCGAGCGGTTCGCCGTGCAGGTCCGCGTAGCGCAGCAGGTCGTAGCCGAGATCGTGCGCCTTGCACGCGATATCGAATTCGGCGGGCAGCGGGACCGGCGAGGAGCAGTCGCCGCCGGGATTCACCAGCAGACCGTCGATCGTGCTCGGCCGGTACCCGAATACCGAGGTGAAATCGTCGGGCAGGGCGAACACGCCGGTTCCGGAGCCGGTGATCGCGGCGACGGCCCGGGTGGCCGAGGTGTTCTCGACGGCGGGCGGCCGGTCGACGGTGACGGCTCCCGTCACCGGGGCCAGGGTGACCGTGGCGGTGATCGCCGTCAGCGCGACGGCCGTCACCGCCGCGCAGCGCCGCACGACGGCGCTGGGGGTGGCGGCAGCCCGGGTGTGGACCCGGTCGGATCCGGGGTTCACCCGTCGTGCGGTGCTCGAGGTGCTCATGGTCCTCGACGCTAGGAATCGCGCGCACCCGCGGGCGTCCCGCCGCGGTCCGGTTCGTCGCGCCCGCCACCGGGGGAGCGCCCCTGTCGCCTCACCCCGGGGTACGGGGAGCGAATTCACCCACGGGTATGAGGCGCGGGATCGGGCGGGGTTTCTACTGTCGTAGTCATGGAACAGCGAAGCCGTGCCTGGTTCAGGATGATGAGCGCACGGATGTGGATCGATGTGTGCACCGTGGTCACGGCACTCGTGCTGTTTTCGGTCGCGTGGCCGACACTGCACGTCACCCATGTGGTTCCGGTGGCGGTGCAGCCGTTCATCGCCGCGTTGGCGGTCTTCCCGATCCTGCTCGTGCGGGTCAACCCGGCGTTGGGCTGGGCCATCTCGGCCGGATCGGCGCTGGTGATCGCGTTGGCGATACCGCATCAGCCCGGCAGCGACCTGCCGTTCCAGGTGGTGCAGATCCTGTCGCTGATCGCGTTGCTGTTCGCGGTGGGTCTGCGCGCGTCCATGCAGATCGTCGCGATCGCCTGGTTCGCCACCTCGCTGCTGTTCGCGACCACCACCTCCGGTGAGGGGGTGAGCGCGGCGTGGGGCTGGCCGATCGCCCTGTCCGCGGTGGTGCTGTTCGCGCTGCTGGTCCGCTGGCTGGTGTCCTCGCGCGTGCAATTGCTGCGCCAGGAGGAGGAGACCGAACTCGAACGCGCCCGCCGCGCGATTCTGGAGGAGAAGGCTCGGATCGCCCGTGACCTGCACGACGTGATCGCCCACCACATGTCGCTGGTCGTGGTGCAGGCGCAGACGGCGCCCTACCGCGTCGAGGGCGTCACCCCGGCCGCGCGCGCGGAATTCGACTCCATCGGCGCGACCGCGCGCGAGGCGTTGAACGAGATCAGGGGCATGCTCGGCGTGCTGCGCAGCGACGGTCAACTGCCGGAAACCGCGCCGCAGCCCAAGGCCGCCGAGGTGGTCGGCCTGTTCGAGGGCGCACGGCGCGCGGGCGTCTCGATCGAGTGGACCGTGAACGGCGACTTGGAGACGATCGGCGAGACGACCGGTCTCGCGCTGTATCGGATCGCGCAGGAATCGCTGTCGAACGCCTCGCGTCACGCGCTCGGCGCGCCGGTCCGGGTGCTGATCGTCCGCGATCTCGACCTGACGTTGCGGGTCACCAACGCCGCGGGCACCGAATCCGCGCGTCCGGTCGGCAACGGTGGTCACGGAATCGCGGGTATGCGGGCCCGCGCTCTCGCCGTCGGCGGTGAGGTGATCGCGGGCCCGAACACGGACGGCGGTTTCGTGGTCGAGGCCCGGCTGCCGCTCGGTCCCGGCACACTCGACCCGGTGCGCGTACCGGACGATATGCCGGCCGTCCGGTCCGCCTAGGAGGTCGGGGACGGTCACGGCGACGGCGGAACGCGGTGTCGAACAGCGGGCCTTACGCTGGGCGCGTGGCTATTACGGTTTTGATCGCCGACGACCAGGCGATGGTGCGCCAGGGATTCGGCGCCCTGCTCGCCGCCCAATCGGATATCAGCGTGGTGGGCGACGCGGCGGACGGGAAGATCGCGGTGGCCGAGGCCAAGCGGTTACGCCCCGACGTGGTGCTGATGGATGTCAGGATGCCGGAGATGAACGGCCTCGACGCCGCCCGAGCCATCCTGGCCGCCGGATTCGATCCGCCGGTGCGCGTCCTCATGCTCACGACCTTCGACATCGACGACTACGTGTACGAGGCGCTGAGCATCGGCGCCAGCGGATTCCTGCTGAAGGACGCGCCCGCCGAGGAATTGGTGCGCGCGGTCCGGGTCGTCGCCGACGGGCAGGCGCTGCTCGCGCCCACCGTCACCCGCAGGCTGATCGCCGACGTCACCCGTCGCCGCACCGCGACCCGGGCCAAACCGACCCCCGCGCTCACCTCGCTGACCCCGCGCGAACGCGAAGTACTGGAACTGATCGCGCGTGGCATGTCCAATATCGAGATCGCGGAAAGTCTCTTCGTCGCCGAACAGACCGTGAAAACCCATGTGTCGAAGGTCTTCTCGAAACTCGGTCTGCGCGACCGAGCCCAGGCCGTCGTCCTGGCCTACGAATCGGGGCTGGTGACCCCCGGCTGATCGGCGCTCAGCGCGAACAGTCGCCGCCGCGCAATTCCTCGCGATGCCGGTCGAGCAGACGGGCCAGCCGGTCCAGCAGCAGGGTGGCGTCGTCGTAGGTGCCGGATTCGGCCTGCGCGGCGACGGCGACGGCGACCTGCCCGGAAGGAGTGGGGATCAGGCCGAACTGGCGGACCGTGTACACCCCGGTGTCGTCGTCGGGACCCCAGCCGCCCTTGAATTCGGCGCCGTCGATGGTGCCCAGGCCCCAGCCCTGTTCGGGTGTGATCTCGCCCATGAGTCTGGTCACCTCACCGGTCTGGGACAGGCACGGCAGTTTGGAGGCGAAACGCGCCTGCTCGGTCAGCGTCCATTCGGTCGAACCGAACGAGGTGTAGTCCAGGGTGGTGCGCGGACCTGCGAGTCCGGTGGTGCGATCGCCCGCTTCGTCGAGCACGTCCTGCACCGCCTGCGCCGCCTCCAAGCCGTCGCCGAGTGACTGCCACAGCGCTTCGGCCGCGCCGTTGTCGGAATAGGTGATCGCCGCCTCCGCGTCGCCGCGCGCGCCCTCGGGATCGTGGCGCAACGCGGCGATGGCGAGCGGGACCTTGATCGTCGACCAGGCGATCCCGGTCGTCCAGTCGCCGAAGACCGTCATCCGGCCACCACCGACCGGCATGATCGCCACGCCGACCTGCCCGGCCAGCATCGGCTGCAACTGGGTGAAATCGGCGGCGAGCGATCCCGGCCTGGCGACCGACCAACCCGAACGCCATGTCCCACCGGAACTCAGGGTCACCGCCGGTGCGCCGGACGCGTCGTTGTGCTGTGGGAACAGCGCGCAGGACGCCAGAGTGAGCATCACCAATACAGCGGTACCGCGCAGTACCGATCGAGGGACATGAAAGTTTCGAGCCGTCTTCACCACCGCGTCCTCCCCACCACCAGCGCATCGCGGAGCCATCGGCGGTGAAACACTCCTCATCTCGCCGACCCGCAAGAATGCCGGACGGCGGGAACATCCTCGTGCGTTTCGCGAATCGCGAACGCGTCGACGACGTCCCTCTCCTAGTTTTCCCGATAATCGCGAAGATTTCGAAATCCCGAGGTGACGCGGTCGACGGGTAGGCTCGGAAGGTGCGTTCGGCTCCGGAACTCGTACGCGGTGAAGAGCGGTCGCGCACTCGCTACGCTTCTCTGTGCTGGTTCACGGAAGGGGGCGGCGTTGATCGACAGCGGTGAAGTGTTCGCGGGATACACCGTCGAGCGACTGCTCGGTCAGGGCGGCATGGGATCGGTGTACCTGGCACGCCATCCGCGGTTCTCCCGCCAGACCGCGCTGAAACTGCTGAATCCGAACCTCTACACCGACAACGAGGTGCGCGCCAGGTTCGAACGCGAGGCCGACCTCGCCGCGCAACTGGACCACCCGAGCATCGTCACCGTGTACGACCGTGGTTCCGAGAACGGCCAACTCTGGATCGCCATGCAGTACATCGACGGCGTCGACGCGGCGACGGTGAATCCGATGACCCTGCCGCCGGAACGCGCCGTGCAGATCATCGAGGGTGTCGCCGACGCGCTGGACTACGCGCACGGCATGGGGGTCCTGCACCGCGACGTCAAACCGGCCAACATCATGCTGGCCCGTTCCAGCGTGGGGCAGGGCGAGCGGGTCTTCCTCACCGATTTCGGAATCGCCCGGCTGCGCGAGGATTCGACCCACCTCACCCAGACCGGCATGTTCACCGCAACGCTCGCCTACGCCTCGCCCGAACAGATGACTGGCGGCCACCTCGATCCGCGCACCGACCAATACGCGCTGGCCTGCGCGCTGTACTGGCTGCTCGCCGGCGTCGGCCCCTTCGACGCCGACAACCCCGCCGACATCATCCACGGACACCTCCAACTCGCCCTCCCTCCACTGGCCGTGCGCCGCCGCGGCCTGAACCCCGCGTTGGACGCGGTCCTCGCCGCGGGCATGGCCAAACGTCCCGAACATCGATACAACACCTGCGCCGAATTCGCCGCCGCCGCCAAACACGCCCTCACCACCACGTCCGGGCCCCGCCTGCCGACGCCGCCACCCGGTGCCGTGCGCGGGAATCCGGTTGTGCCGCCGCAGCATCCCGGTGCGTATCCCGCACCCGCGCAACAGTTTCCGCCCGCCGCCCCGGTGTACCCGGCTTCTCCGCAGCCGGGGGGTCCGTACGCGGGTGCCCCACATCCCGCGGCCCCACC
>NZ_JAFMPL010000065.1:0-44665 GCF_019038455.1 Nocardia noduli | reverse complement strand
GAGGAAGGTCCAGGTCGTGTCGCGTGGGTTGGCGACGACCGGCCCGATGTCGCTGTCCCGGAGAATCTCCAGTACCCGTGAGCCCAGGAGCGCGGGCATGTCGACGGCGTCGAGTCGCGCGCCGCAGACCACGGTGGGCCGCGATTCGGAGAGTTCGACCGGTAATCCGTATCGGTGGCGCAGCAGATGGGCGACATCGTGTGGGCTGTAACAGGTTTCGAACACGGTACCTCTCCGGTGGAGTGATCGTGGACGCCCTCGGCCGGGTGGTGCGGCCGGGCCTGGATGGTGCGTCGATGACACCACTCGCCCGTTGCGTGATCATTTCCACGACATTGCCCTGCCATTGCTGTCCGCTCGCCGTATCCGACCGTGACCTCGGTGGCGGTCCGTCCCGCTCGATTCCCGGGAATTGTTGTGGCAGTGGGGGTTAACGCACGGTCGTCGCGGACGGCCGGTGAGGTCGGGGGCTCGTCCGGCCGTCGGGTTAGGGTGGAGGCATGGTCGCATCGACGCAGATCGTGCTCGCCTCCCGTCCGGAGGGGGTTCCCACCGCGGCGAACTTCCGCACCGAGTCGGCCGAACTGCCGCCGCCCGGCGACGGTCAGGTGCTGTTGCGCACGCTGTACCTGTCGCTCGATCCGTATATGCGCGGCCGCATGAGCGCGGCGAAATCGTATGCCGCCCCGGTCGAGGTCGGCGCCGTCATGGTCGGCGGCACCGTGTCCGAGGTGCTGGAGTCGCGCGCGCCCGGACTTTCGAAAGGTGATGTGGTGCAGTCCCATTCGGGCTGGCAGACACATCAGGTAACGCGGGGGAAAGGACTGCGGGTCCTCGATCCGGATCGGGCGCCGGTGTCGACGGCGCTCGGCGTGCTCGGCATGCCGGGTTTCACCGCCTACTCGGGTCTGCTGCGGATCGGTCGTCCCGCGCGTGGTGAAACGCTGGTGGTGGCCGCGGCGAGCGGCCCGGTGGGCTCCGCCGTCGGGCAGATCGCGCGTATCGAGGGCGTGCGCGCGGTGGGGGTCGCGGGCGGCCCGAAGAAGGTGGCCTACCTGCGCGACGAACTCGGTTTCGATGCCGCGATCGACCACCGCGACCCCGATTTCGCGGCGCGGCTTCGGGAAGCGGTGCCCGACGGCATCGACATCTACTTCGAGAATGTCGGCGGCGCGGTCGCCGAGGCCGTGTACCCGCTGCTCAACACCTACGCCAGGGTTCCGGTCTGCGGTCTCATCGCCGACTACAACACCGGGAACGCGCCGGAGGAACCGAATCGACTGCCCGCCTTCTACTCTCGTATTCTCACCAGGAGTCTGACGGTTCGCGGATTCATCCAGACCGAATTCGTCGACGAGATGTACGACGATTTCCTGACGGATATGTCGGGGTGGATCGCCGAGGGGCGCGTCAAGTACCGCGAGGATGTCGTCGACGGCCTCGAGCAGGCTCCGGAGGCGTTCATGGGACTGCTCGAGGGACGCAATTTCGGCAAACTTCTGGTGCGGGTCGGGTAGGGCCTTTCCCGACCGCTACGAGAGTTTGAAACGCCCGCCGAATCCGCGCAGGGGCAGATCGGCGCTCGTGAGGATTCCCGGCGCGGCCGCGACCACGCCGCGGATCGCGTTGAGCGCCGGTAATCCGGTGACGGTCATGCCGATCGACGCGAAGTCCTCCGGATTGTCCAACCGCGCACCGGCTTTGGGGAAGATCATATGTTTGCTGTAGATGTTCGGGTCGCCGGTGATCTGGGTGATGTAGCAGCCCTTGATATCCCAGGCGGGGTCGGTGTACGGCGTCATCTGCCATTCCAGGTGTGATTCGACCCGCGCGATCCCGTCCACCATGCCCTGGTATTTGATGTAATTGGAGCCGAGCGAGCCCTTCGGCAGTTGATACCAACCGAGGTCGATATCCTTGGTGCACGCGCCGAGTTCGTAGCTGAACGTCACCTCGTCGAGTTCGAGATCGAAACAGTCGGCCATCATGTACACGCTGTCGGAGAAGACGCGGGTGTATTTCTCCAGTGACGCCGGGATGCCGGGATCGTCGACCGGTTTGCCGTAGCCGACCTCCTTCCACGTCTCCACCGAGTGATGGCAGGAGACATCCACCGACTCGATCACGGTGACATTCTCGATCTCGGAGACGTCGGCGCTGTGGACGACGCCCAGGATCTGGCACAGACCGGGATTCATCCCGGTGCCGTAGAACGTCGATCCGCCACGCAGGCACGCCGCTCGCAGAACCTCGCTGACCGGACGTCCCGACGGATGCGGATGGTTGCGGTCGCGATGATGGCCGGTGATCCAGTCGGCGGTGGTGACGATATCGATCCCGGCTTCGAGAACCCGCTCGTAGAGCGCCTCGTCGGGAAACACCCCGTGGAAGGTGAGCACATCGGGCCGCGCGGCGATGATCTCCTCGACGGTGCCGGTGGCGAGGACGCCGACCGCGCCGATCCCCGCGATCTCTCCGGCGTCGCGTCCGATCTTCTCGGGCGAGTAGCAGTGCAGGCCGATCAATTCGAGGTCGGGATGCTCGCCGATCCGCTTGATCATCTCGGATCCGACATTGCCGGTCGCGACCTGGAAAACGCGTATCCGCTCGGCGCCTGTTCTCGTGGTCATCTCTGTGTCCTCTCCGAGGTGACGGGGGTGGGTGCGGTCGGCGCGGCGGGGTAGAACTGTTTCGCCCATTGCCGCAGCTGGGTGAAGCCGTCGTATTCGCCGTGGGTCAGCGACGGAGGGTCGCTGTAGCGCTGATGCGCCCAGATCCGGATATCGGCCGTGAACTGTTCGATGACGGCGTCGGCCAGGAATTTCGCCCCCGTGGGCAGTTCGGACGATTCGTCGCCGGGTCGCCTGCCTATCCAGACGCTGAACCGGACGTCGGAGGTGGCGTCGTCGACCGGCGTGACGGCGGTGAGCGTGCGATTGTCGACCATGCCCCAACTCTTCGTCGCGGCGACGCCGAGTCCGGCGTTGACTGCCTCGACGCCGCTCGAGACGTCCTCCGCGCGGATACCGTTCTCGAAGGCGATGGTGAAATCCACGTAGGACGTGGGCCGTGTGAAATCGTGCCGGGTGATGTCGGGCATGAACGGCACTTTGTGGACGAACGTGAAGTGCGCGAAATCGACGCCGTTCTCCATCACGTACTGCGGATGCAGTTCCAGGCCCGGCCGGAACAGCGTGGCGGCGGGATAGTAGTCGGCGGCCCCGCGATCGTCGTCGAATCCGGCCAGCACATCGGGCACATCGAAATACGGTGCGCCACCGTCGATATCGTGCCAGATGAAAATCGATTCGTTGAGCTCGGCGACGGGATAGCTGCCAATTCGACGACCCCTGTTGGGGCGTTTCTCGTACGGGATGCGGACATTGCGGCCCGTGCTGTCCCACTCCCAGCCGTGGAACGGGCAGACGATGCGATCACCGTCGACGCGACCGCCGTGGCCGAGGTGCGCGCCGAGATGTTCGCAGTACGCGTCCATCACCGCGACCCGGCCGTCGGTCGAGCGCCACGCGACCATCTCCGTGTCGAAGTACTTCATTCGGTGGACTTCGCCGAGGCCGATCTCCGCGGACCACGCGACCTGGAACCATCCGGTCGGCTTCATCGATAACGGCGGTTTGGCCATCTCCGCTGCCTTCCCATTCGGTCGGAGGACGCCTGTCCGCAGAATCGTAGTGGGCTCTGTGAAAAAATAACAGAGGTCTCTGTGAAACTGGTTCGCGCGGGATCCGGACGCGGTGGAACTGCCACTAGGATCGGGTGGATGACGGATCCCGGGGTGCTCGGCAGGCGCAGCAACAGGCGCGGACTCGCCACCAGGGAGTCGATGCTCGACACCGCGCTGCGGTGTCTGGCGACAGGTGATCCGGCGGCGGTATCCGGTAACCGGATCGCCAAGGAGATCGGCGCCACCTGGGGGACCGTCAAGTACCAGTTCGGCGATATCGACGGATTGTGGGCGGCGGTGCTGGGCTACATCGCCGAACGCCGGGGCGATATGCCGGTCGGCGCGCCGTCGTCCGCGTCGCTGCGCGAACGGGTGGCGGCGATCGTCGACACCATGTACGACGGGCTGACCACGGGGGATTCGCGCGCCATCGAGAATCTGCGCGCCGCGCTACCGCGCGATCGGGAGGAGTTCGAACGCCTCTATCCCCGCACCGCCGCCGAATTCGCGTCGTGGGGCCGGGCGTGGTTGGAGACCTGCCGTCGAGGGTTCGCCGGACTCGATGTCGATCCGGATCGGGTGGCCGAAGTCGCCGCGTTCATCCCCGGCGCCATGCGGGGGATCGTCTCGGAACGCCAGCTCGGTACCTACACCGACCTCGATCTCGCGCGACGCGGACTCACCAATGCCATCGTGGCCTATCTGCGCCCCGACGCCGAGCCGGCGCGATAGCCGCGCACGGGGTGAGTCCGCGAGGCGACGATCGACGCTGTCAGCGCGCCGCCGAGACCTCGGGTGATTCGCCCCCGTCGTAGTGGCGCGATTCGAACCAGTAGGTCGCCGTGACGGTGGCGTAGCTGGCGACGATCACCGCCGCGATCGCGGCGATCGAGAGTAGGAGCAGTGCGACGAAGTGATCCATGGTGGCCTCCCCGGAAATAGGGTGCTCTATGGCGTCTACAAGGGGTTTGGCGCAACATCGCGCCGAATCGGGTGTGAACCCGGATGAACCGACTGCACTCCGAATCCTAGAACGCTACGCCTCTCTGCGCACGGGACACGACTGTGAGCCGAGTCATGTACGGACCGGAGTGTCGGTTCAATCGCACCGACCCGATGCTGTTCAATTGGTGAGGTCAACGAGTTTCTGCGTGCGCCTGTTCTCGTCAATCCCCTTTCGAGCATCACCTCGTCATCCGAAGGAGCATGACAGTGAGCACGATCCTCTGCGCGCTACATGAGACGGTCCTCGCGCAGGTCGGCAATCCGACCCCGGAGGCTCCACCGCTGGCGGACAAGCTGTTGCAGATCGGCCGGTATTTCACCTGGCTCGTTCAGTTGTCCGGCATCACCGCCATCACCTACGGCGGCGGTCGCTTCGCGTGGGAGAAATGGAACGGCGGCAGCCTCCAGTCGCCGAAGATGGTGGCGGGTGCGATGGCCGGCGGCGCCGTCGCGACCAGCGCGGGCACGATCATGAACTCGGTGATCTGACCGCATTCGACAGTGAGCACGACCGAACGTCGCCCGTGGACTCCGCGGGCGACGTTCGGCGTTTCGGGGTCAGGGCAGGGCGCGGTCGTCGAGGGTCATGGCGCCCGCGCGAACCAGCACGGCACGGGCCCGGCGGCGGACGCGGCAGGTGTCCACCGAGCAGTCGAGGTGCCGTTGCATCTCGCGATGCGCTCGGGCCACGGTCATCGGTCCTGGTTCGATACGGCAGTCCATGACGACGGTGCGAAGCGGGAATGCTGTGTTCATCGTGAGCTCCTGGTCGGACTTCGGAGTGATCAGCGGGGGCGATGTCCGCTCGCCGGGACAAGGAATTCGCGGGGCGGTCGCCCACGGATCGGTCGATCGCGCGAGGAATTCTCACGTTCCGGAATCCGGGCTCCACGAGGGCTGGACCTGCGCTGATCCGGTCGGTCTCCGGCGTGGCCGATCCGGCGCGTCCATACGGACGATTCCGGTTTCACATGTTCGAACTTGAAAGTTAGTCGACCCGAACATTAGGATTTCGCCGTATGAAGATTCGGCACCGCCGTCGGCGGCTCGCGGCCACGGGCCGGTTGCTCGCGGCGATCGCGTTCGGTTTGTCGGCGATGGGCGCGAGCGCGTGCGGCAGCGGCGCCGCCGACGGCGATCGGCCGGTGGTCCTGACCACGTTCACGGTGCTCGCCGATATCGCGAGCAATGTCGCGGGTCCGCACCTCGAGGTCGAGTCGATCACCAAGGCCGGGGCCGAGATCCACGGCTACGAACCGACACCGGGGGATATCAGGAAGGCCACGCGCGCGGATCTCATCGTCGACAACGGGATGAACCTGGAAGCCTGGTTCGCCCGGTTCGTCTCCGAGGTGAAGGTGCCGCACGTGGTGGTCAGCGAGGGCGTCGCGCCGATCGAGATCGGTGAGGACGCCTACCGGGGCAAGCCGAATCCGCACGCGTGGATGTCACCGTTGAACGTGCTCGTCTACGTCGACAACATGGTGCGCGCTTTCACCGATCTCGATCCGGGACACCGCGCGGATTTCCGCGCGAACGGCGAACGCTACAAAGCCGAATTACGCGGAGTCCACGAGGAATTGGTGCGGACGCTGAGTACGTTGCCCGCCGGACAGCGTGCCCTGGTGACCTGTGAGGGCGCGTTCTCCTACCTGGCCCGTGACGCCGGTCTGACCGAGAAGTACATCTGGCCGGTCAACGCCGAACAGCAGGCGACACCGCAGCAGATCGCCTCGGTCATCGATATGGTGAAATCCGCCCGGGTGCCCGCGGTGTTCTGTGAATCCACGGTGTCCGACGCGCCGATGCGCCGGGTCGTCGAGGCTTCGGGAAGTTCGTACGGCGGTGTGCTGTACGTGGATTCGCTGTCGGAGGCCGACGGTCCGGTACCGACCTACCTGGCGCTGATCCGCCACGCCGCGCAGACCATCGGCGCCGCGCTCACCGGGCGGCAGTGATATGCGGGAAGCAAGTGATATGCGGGAAGCAAGTGAAATGCGGGAAGCGGACGGGGTGCGGGAAGCGGGCGAGGCGCGAGCAGCGGTGAGCGCGATCCGGGTCGACGGCGTCACCGTGCGCTACGGCGAAGTGCTCGCCCTCGACGACGTCGCGCTGCGACTCGAGCACGGGCGGGTCTGCGGTCTGGTGGGGATGAACGGTTCCGGGAAGTCGACGCTGTTCAAGACCATCATGGGGTCGATCGAACCCGATCACGGGACGGTGCTGGTCGACGGCGTCGCCCCGAAGGCCGCGCGGCGCGGCGGCGTTCTCGGCTACGTGCCGCAGAGCGAGGACGTCGACTGGAGTTTCCCGCTGTCGGTACGCGATGTGGTGATGACCGGGCGCTACGGCCGGATGGGGTTCACCCGCCGCCCCCGGCGCGCGGACCGGGAAGCGGTGGCCGAGGCGCTGGAGCGGGTCGAATTGACCGACCTCGGCGACCGGCAGATCGGGCGGTTGTCGGGTGGGCAGAAGAAGCGGGCCTTCGTCGGTCGTGCCCTCGCCCAGGGGGCGACGGTGCTGTTGCTGGACGAGCCCTTCGCCGGTGTCGACAAGCGGTCCGAGGCCGCCATCACCGCGCTGCTGCGCGAACTCGCGGCGGCGGGCGCCGCGGTCCTGGTGTCCACCCATGACCTGCACGCACTGCCCGGCCTCGCCGACGAGGCCGTGCTGCTGATGAGAACGGTGCTGGCGCAGGGGGATCCGGAGACGGTGCTGCGCCCGGAGAATCTTGCGGCGGCCTTCGGCCTCGATGTGCTCAACCGTGTGTGAACGGCCGAAGGTGAGACGGACGCAATGAGTTTCGAGGAAATCTTCATCGACCCGCTGCGCTACGAATTCATGGTGCGGGCGCTGGCCACCACCGTGACGGCGGCGGTGGTCTGCGCGGTGCTCTCGTGCTGGCTGGTGCTGATCGGCTGGTCGTTGATGGGCGACGCGGTCTCCCACGCGGTACTGCCAGGGGTGGTGCTGGCCTATATCGTCGGCCTGCCCTTCGCGGTCGGCGCGATCGTCTTCGGATTCCTGGCGGTGGCACTGATCGGGGTGGTGCGGTCGACCAGCCGCATCAAGGAGGACGCCGCGATCGGCATCGTGTTCACGACGCTGTTCGCGTTCGGGTTGGTACTGGTCTCGGTGACGCCGAGTCAGACCGATCTCAATCACATCGTGTTCGGGAATCTGCTCGGGGTCAGCCGATCCGAGCTCGTCCAGATCGTCGTCCTGGCGGCGCTGACGCTGACGGCGCTCGTCCTCAAGCGACGTGATTTCACCCTGTACGCGTTCGACCCCGTGCACGCCCACGCGATCGGCCTGAACACCCGTTGGCTCGGTATCGCCCTGCTCGGACTGCTCGCGCTGACCTCGGTGGTGGCGTTGCAGGCGGTGGGCGTGGTGCTCGTGGTCGCGATGCTCATCATTCCCGGCGCGACCGCGTACCTGCTCACCGACCGATTCCAGCGCATGCTCGTCATCGCCCCCGCGGTCTCGGTCGCGGCGGCGGTGACGGGCCTGTATCTGAGCTATCACCTGGACACCGCCTCCGGGGCGATGGTCGTCGTCGTCCAGGGGCTGACCTTCACGGCGGTGTACCTGTTCGCACCGCGACAGGGTGTCATCGGTCGCCGGATCGCGGCCGCGCGTCGTCGTCGCGCCACCGCGAGCGCGGTGTGACCGCCGGTGCATCCGCGTGATTCGGCCGCATCGGGTTCCCCGGCCGACGAGCGTGGATGTGTGCTCGGGGCTCGCGGCTTGTAACGTCTGATCCGGACGAAGGGAACACCGGTGCGAATCCGGGGCTGTCCCGCAACTGTCACCGAGGAGTAATCCGCCGATCTCGTTGCCACGACCTACCCGGGTTGGAAGGCAGGCGGTGCGCGTCGATCCGGGAGCCAGGACACCTGCGTCCACGGTAGAGGGATCGCACCACGAGGATGGCTATGGACAACTCCAGATCGACCGTGCCCGCATTGCGGCGCCGGACATTCCTGCTCGGCGCCGGAGCTGCGGCTCTGGCCGCGTCGGCGGGCGGATCGCTGATCGGCTGCGCCGCCGACGACGTGGCCCCCCGGGGACCGCAGGGGCCGCCGCGTCCCGGCGGGCGACTGCGTTCGGTGATCGCGGGCAGGTCGGCGAGCGTCGACGTACTCGATCCGTATCAGGCGGGCAGTTCGGCGGGCGGCGCGGTCTCCAAGAATGTCTGGGACAAACTCGTCGCCTACAACAACGATCTGACGCTGCGCTACCGGCTCGCGGAATCGCTGACGCCCGACGCGGACGGCAGCCGATGGCGGATCGCGTTGCGTCCCGGCGTCGTCTTCAGCGACGGCACACCGCTGACCTCCCGCGATGTGCTCTGGAGTTTCGAGCGGATGCTCGACCCGGCCAAACATTCCTCGGGCGATCTCTCGATGGTCGACATGTCGCGCACCAGGGCCGACGGTGAACTGGGCGTCATCGTGGGGATGAAATCCCCACTCGCCGATTTCGGTTCGGTGCTCGCGGGCTGGTACTGCTACGTCATCAAGGACGGGACGACCACCTTCGACGCGCGGACGCTGCCGGTGGGCACGGGCCCCTTCGCACTGGCGAACTGGTCGCCCGGCGATCGAACACTGTTGCGCCGCAACGATCGGTACTGGGACGGGCAGGTGCTGCTCGACGAGGTCGAGATCATCCAGATCGCCGAGACCGAGGCCCGCGTGAACGCCTTCCTGTCCGGGGAAGCCGATATCGTGCACGAGATGTCCTATCTTCAGGCGCGCACGCTGGAGAACGATCCGGATATCACCGTCGTGCTGCATCCGTTCGGACTCATGGACTCCTTCCAGATGCGCGTCGACCTCCCGCCCTTCGACGATGTGCGGGTGCGCCAGGCCATGCGCCTGGCCGTCGATCGGCAGGCCATGGTCGACACCGTGTACTACGGCTATGCCGAGGTGGGCAACGACATCTACGGCAAGGGCGCGCCGTTCTACGACGATTCGCTGCCGCAGCGCGCCTACGATCCGGCGCGGGCGCGCGAACTGCTGCGTCAGGCGGGCAAGGAGAATCTCACGGTCACCTTGCAGACGGCCGACGGCATGCCGGGCATGATCGAATCGGCGACGCTGTTGGTCGAGCACGCCAAGGCGGCCGGAATCACCGTGAAACTCGAATCCGTGCCCGCCGACACCTATTTCACCCAGGTCGCGGGCAAACAGCCGCTGACCCACGTCGGTTGGTGGAACTACAGTCTCGACTACTTCTACGGCCAGACCATGACCACCGGTTCGCCGAGCAACGGCACCGGATGGCGGAACGCGGCCTGGGACACGAAATTCACCGAGGTCAGGGCGACACTCGACCAGGACCGCCGCCGGGTGCTGTATCACGAACTCCAGGAACAACTCTGGAACGAAGGCGGATACATCCTGCACAGTTTCGCCAAACGGCCCGACGCGGCGCGAAACGATGTCGGCGGTGTGCGGGCCGGGGTGCCCGGTACCGACGACTGGGCCAACTACACGACCACCTGGTTGGCGCGGTAGCGAACGCCGACGGTCGTGATTCGCTACGTGATCGGGCGCGTCGGCGGCGCCATCGTGGTGCTGTCGCTGGTCGCGCTCGCGGTGTTCTGCCTGTTCGAGTCGCTGGATTCGGATGCGGCGACGGTGATCCTGTCGCGTGTCGGCGGGGCCGACCCCGCCCCGGAGCAGGTGGCCGCGCTGCGCGCCGAACTGGGACTGGACCGGCCCGCGCCGGTCCGGTTCGCCGAATGGGCGAAGGGATTCGCGCGCGGCGATTTCGGTGATTCGCTGATCTCCGGTCGACCGGTCCGCGAGGTGCTGCTGAGCCGATCGGGCAACAGCGCGGTGCTCGCGGTGATCACCGCCGCGCTGTTGATCCCGCTGGCACTCGGGCTCGGGCTGACCGCAGGCGCGCGTGCGGGTTCGCGCGCCGACCGGGCGGTCAGCGTGAGCGCGCTGACCGCGGAGTCGGTGCCGCCCTTCGTCTCCGGTGTGCTGCTGGTGGCCGTGCTGTCGTTGACGCTGCACGTCCTCCCGGCCGTGTCACTGGTTCCGACGGGTACCGCGGTGACCGCCCGACCCGAGATCCTCGTCATGCCGGTGATATGCCTGCTGACCGGGCTGGCCCCGCATCCGATCCGCATGGTGCGGGCGCAGACGGCCGAGGTCATGGCCTCGGCCTACATCAGGACCGCGCGAGCCAACGGGATCGGGCAATGGCGGCTGATCCTGCGCCACGCCGCTCCCAACGCGGTATCGGCCTCGATCCACCCGCTCGCCGGTTCGGTGGTCGGTCTGCTCGGTGGAATCGCGGTGGTGGAAACGCTTTTCGTGTATCCCGGGCTCTCCCAGGAGATCCTGGCCGCGATCTCGGCTCGCGACTTCCCGTTCGTGCAGTCCGCCGCCGTGCTGATGGCCGCGTTCGGGATCGGGATCTACCTGCTCGCGGATCTGCTCGCGTTGCTGGTCGGACCGCGCGCCAGGCATCTGATCGTGGCGGGGCGGTCGTGAAGGGGCACAGGTGGTTCCGGACCGGATGGGCCGCGATCACGGCGGGCGTCCTGCTGCTGGCGCTGCTCGGTCCGGCGCTCGCCCCGCATTCGCCGACCGCGCCGGGTGGTCCGCCCTTCCAGGCGCCGAGCGCGCGCCACCTGCTCGGCACCGACGTGGTCGGGCGCGATGTGCTGTCCAGGATCATGCACGGCGGGCTGCCGCTGCTCTCGATCGCGAGTCTCGCGCTGGCCGTGGCCTATTCGCTCGGTGTGACATTCGGGCTGTTCGCCGGATTGCGTCGCCCGGCCGACCGTTGGATCATGCGACCGGTCGACGCGATCGTGGTGATGCCGTGGTTTCTGATGCTCGCCGTCATCGCGACCGCGATCGGGGCCGGGCCCGCCGCCATCGTGCTGACCTGCGCGCTCGCCTCGGTGCCGTGGATCATCCGGATCGTGCGCACGGCCGTGCTCGAGGTCGTGCCCACCGGGTACGTCGAGTCGGCGCGGGCGCGCGGCGAACCGTTGTGGCGGCTGGCGCTGGTGGAGGTGCTGCCGTCGGTGCGCTCGGTGGTGCTCGCCGACGCCGGAGTGCGCGTGTCGATGACGATCTCGATGGTCGCGGTGAGCGGATTCCTCGGACTCGGCCTGCGCCCGCCCTCGGCCGACTGGGCGTTGATGATCACCGAGAACCGTCCGGGATTCGCCCTCCAGCCGTCGGCGGTGCTCGCACCGGCCGTGCTGATCATGGCGCTGGTGGTCTCGGTCAATATGGTCACCGACCGGGCGCTCGGCCTCGACCGGCCACCGACGCGATGGGCTCCGGTGCGCACGCGCGCCGACGATATCGGGCTGGAGATCGAGGCGCTGACCGTGCTCGGGCCGGGCGGCGACCCCCTACTCGACGACGTGTCGGTGCGGGTGCGGCCCGGCCGCGGACTCGCGGTGATCGGCCCGTCCGGCGCGGGCAAGTCCACCTTGGCGTCGGCGGTGCTCGGTGCGCTGTCGCCCGGACTGTCGGCATCGGGGACCGTTTCGGTCGGTGCGGGAGCGAGCGGCCGCAGGACGGTCGGGTACGTGCCGCAGGATCCGGCGTCGGGCCTCAATCCGGCCCTGCGCGTCGGGACCGCGATCGGCGAGATCGCCCGCCTGCACGGCGGTTCGGACCGTCGGGCCGCCGTGGCCCGGGCGCTGCGGCGGGTGGGTCTGGCCGAGGATCGCGCGTTCCGGCGCAGGTTCCCGCACCAACTGTCCGGCGGACAGCAGCAGCGCGTGCTGCTCGCGATGGCCCTGGTCGGCGAACCGGCGGTGCTGGTACTCGACGAACCCACCACCGGCCTGGACGCCGGGACCAGGACCGAACTCGTCGACACGGTCCGCGAGATCCGCCGCGACACCGCGATCACCCTGCTCGTCATCACCCACGACCTGTCCACCGTGGCCCCGCTGATCGACGACGTTCTCGAACTCGAACGGGGTGCGGTGGTCTCGCTCGCGCCCTACCGCGCCGAAAAGCTCATGGCGGCAACCACATCGACCACGCGGTATATCGCCGTGGACGCCGCGCCGGTGCTGCGCGTGACGGCGCTGCGGGTCGGATATCGGCACGGCAGCCGGTTCGGCGCGGTCGCCGACGGACTGGCCTTCGGTGTGCGGCCGGGGGAATGTCTCGCCCTCACCGGACCTTCGGGCGCGGGCAAGACCACGGTGGCACGGGCACTGGCCGGATTGCATCCGGCCGAGGGCGGCGAGGTGGAACTCGACGGGCACCGGCTGGCCCGCGACGTCGATCGGCGCACCGTCGACCAGCGTCGCGCGATACAGCTGATCTTCCAGAATCCGGCGACCTCGCTGAATCCGGCGTATCGCGTCGGCGCGCAGATCGCCAGACCGGCGCGGCTGCTGCGCGGTATGGACGAACGGGACGCCGCGCGCGAGACCGAACGTCTGCTCGAGGCGGTGCGGCTGGATCCGGTTCTGGCACAGCGCCGTCCCGGGTCGCTCTCGGGCGGTCAGCAGCAGCGGGTGGCGATCGCCAGGGCACTGGCGGCGGGCCCGCGCGTGCTGATCTGCGACGAGATCACAGCCTCGCTCGACGCGCGTACGCGCGCAGTCGTGCTCGATCTGCTCGACGAACTGCGCGAACAGGGTCTGGCACTGGTTCTGATCAGCCACCAGTCCCGGGTGATCGAGCGGCTGGCGGACGCGACCCTCGCCGTCGACGGTGCCGTCCGGGCGGTTTCGGCGCGGAGGTGAACAGTGGGTATCCCCACGTCGACAGGGGGAAACCCGTGTCGGTGCGTACAGTGCAGATATGCCCGAAACGCATCCCACACCCGTGGTGCGTGTCGAAGCGGCCGAAACCTCCGGCGGTGCTACCGCGATCGCGGGGGGAACCGACACCGACCTGCTCTCGCTCGCCGCCCAACTGTGCTTCGCCCTGTACTCGACCTCACGTGCCATGACCGCCGCCTACCGGCCCTTCCTCGACGCGATGGAGGTGACATATCCGCAGTACCTCGCCTTGCTGGCACTCTGGGAACAACCGGGGATGACCATGCGGGAACTCGGAGAACGACTACATCTGGACTACGGCACGGTCTCACCGCTGATCCAGCGGCTCCAGGCACACGGTCTGGTGGAAAGTGTGCGCAGCCCGCATGATCGGCGCGCGGTGCAGCTGCGGGCCACCGATGCCGGTCGCGCACTACAGGATCGGGCGCGGCAGATGATCGAATCGGTACTCACCGAAGTGGCCTGGCCACTGGAAACCGTGATCGCGTTGCGCGATCAGGTGAACGGTCTCGGCGCGCGACTGGACGCCGTCGTCGGCGCGCGAAGCGCCGCGGAGACGGCGGACGTGGGATCGAACACAGCCGTTGGTCCGAAATAGATGCGTTAGCCCGTGCCGCTGGTGGTAACCCGGTGACAGACACCAGGCGCCGACGATGGGAGGGCTTTCGCTGATGGGCGACAATCGCGGTGCGGTGCGCGAAGTGTTGCCGTCCAAGGATCAGCTGCTCGCGGCCCTGCGAGGGCACTATCTGCTCGGACCGCTGTGCGCGCAGGCGTTCGGTCTCGCCGAATTGCACAGGCAGCGCCGCGGTCATCCGGAGCGGGCCGCCGAGATCGATTACTACCGCGGGGAACTCATCGACGAGATCGACGAATGGGCGCGGCTGGCCCTGCCCGACCCACGTCCCGGTGTGCGCACCGTCGCCGAACCGCTCGGCGTGACGATCGACCGGATGGCGGCGGCCTCGGATCTCGCCTTCCACCTGCTGATGACGATCGACCCCGGCAGCGACGAGATGCACGCCGCATGGACCCGCCTGGCGGAACTGGAGATCGCCTACGGCGAACTGTCCACGGCGCTCTCGGCGGGGTACCGCGCCCTGCCGTGGAATTGACCCGGCGCCGGTCACGCGACGACGGGCCGCGTGTTGCGACGGTACCGGCGCCGCCCGGTGGTGATCGCTAGTGTTGGTTCGGTGCGCATCTTTCTGGCCGGGGCGACCGGCGTGATCGGAGTCCGTCTGGTGCCGCTGCTGATCGAGGCCGGACACGAGGTGGCGGGAATGACCAGGTCCGCGCGGAAAGCGGACGAGATATCCGCGGCCGGGGCGACGCCCGTGGTCTGCGACGTGTACGACCCGGCCGCGCTCACCGCGGCGGTCGTCGAGTTCCGGCCGGATCTGGTCATGCACCAGCTCACCGATCTGCCCGACGATCTCGCGCGGCTTCCGGAAAGCGGTGCGGCCAACAGCCGGATCCGCACCGAGGGCACCCGCAATCTGCTCGACGCCGCAGCGGCCGCGGACGCGAAACGGTTTCTGGCCCAGAGCATCGCCTGGGAACCGCCCGCCGGTCGTGGCGCGGAGATCGCGACGCACGAGTCGGCGGTGCTGGAGGCGGGCGGCGTCGTGCTGAAATACGGCCAGTTCTACGGTCCGGGAACGTATTACGAATCCACTCCGCCCCCGCCGCCCCGCGTGCACATCGATCACGCCGCCACGGCCACCGTCGCGCTGCTGGAGGCGCCGAGCGGGGTGGTCGTGGTGGTGGACGAGCCCCGATAGCCGCGACGGAGCATCCGGTGACCGATCCGCACCTGCATCGGCGTTTCCCCGAACTCGCCGCCCACCTGCCGTATCTGAGTCTGGGGGAGGGGCCGACGCCGGTGCGGGAGTTGGCGCTGGACGCGGGCCTGCCCGTGTGGTGCAAGGACGAGAGCGGCTACGGGGCGGGCGGCTGGGGCGGGAACAAGATCAGGAAATTGGAATGGCTGCTGCCCGAAGCGCTGCGGCGCGGCGCGCACACCATCCTGACGGTCGGCGGCACCGGAACCAACTGGGGTCTCGCGGTGGCGCGATACGGTCGCGAATACGGGATCGACACCGTCCTGGCGCTGGTGGATCAGCCGATCGACGACCATGTCCGGGCACAGTTGGCCCGGCTGGAGAACTCCGGCGCCGTCCTGCGTTTCACGCGCACCAAGGCGCGCACGATGGTGGCCGCGCCGTGGTTGATGCTGCGCCATGCGCGCGGCGCGAAACTGCCGTACTACCTGCCCGTCGGCGGTTCCTCGCCGATCGGCGCGCTCGGCTACGTGGAGGCGGCGTTCGAACTCGCCGAGCAGGTCGCGGCGGGCGAGTTGCCCGAGCCCGCCCACCTGGTGGTACCGGTCGGGTCGGGCGGAACCGCGGCCGGGCTCGCGCTCGGGCTGAAGTGGGCCGGTCTGCGCACCCGCGTGCTCGGCGTCGTGGTCAACGACAGCCTGCCGCTGGACGCGCGACGGATCGTCGGGCTGGCCGAGCGGGCCGGGGCCGTGCTGGTCTCCCGTGGTCTGCGCGTCGCGCCCCCGGTCGTGCGGGCCGACGAGGTGACGATGCTGCGCGACTGGCTCGGTCCCGGCTACGGTCACCCGACACCGCAGGCGGTGCGCGCCGCCGAGCGCGCGGCCTCGGTCGGATTGCGGTTGGAAACGGTGTACACGGCGAAGGCGTTCGCCGCCGTGCCGGAGTTGATCGCGCGCGGTGCGCTCGGTGACGGCCCGGTGCTGTTCCTCAACACCTACGGCCCCCGTGCGGACCCGCCGGGCACCGATCCATTCGCGACACAGGGATAGTAACGTATCAAATAGTTCCCGGGCTCTCGTCCGGAATCGGACTATCGCGAGAGGATGTACCCCGTGCGCTCGACGTTGATCTCCCGACGGGATCTGGACTTTCTGCTCTACGAATGGCTGCGGGTCGAGGAACTGACCTCCCTGCCGCGGTTCGAGGAGCATTCCCGGGAGACCTTCGACGGCTTCCTGGATCTCTGCGAGGATCTGGCGACGCGCCATTTCGCCCCGCACAACAAACGCAACGACAGCAACGAGCCGACCTTCGACGGCGAGCGGGTCACCATCATCCCCGAGGTGAAAGCCGCGATCGAGGCGTTCACCAAGGCGAATCTGCTCGGCGCGGGAATGGACGAGGAGATCGGCGGGCTGCAATTGCCCTCGGCCGTCGAGGCCGCCGGTTTCAGCTGGTTCCAGGCCGCGAACGTCGGCACGGCCGCGTACCTGTTCCTGACCGTCGGCAATGCCAATCTCCTCGCCGAGCACGGCACCGCCGAACAGATCGACCGGTTCGTCCGGCCGATGGTCGAGGGGCGTTTCACCGGGACCATGTGCCTGTCCGAACCACAGGCGGGTTCCTCGCTCGCCGACATCGTCACCCGCGCCGAGCCGCAGTCCGACGGCACATATCGGCTGACCGGCTCCAAGATGTGGATATCGGGCGGCGACCACGAGTTGACCGAGAACATCGTGCACCTGGTGCTGGCCAAGATCCCCGGCGGGCCCGCCGGGGTCAAGGGCATCTCGCTGTTCGTCGTTCCCAAATTCCTCGTCGACGCGGACGGTTCCCTCGGGGCGCGCAACGATGTGGTGCTGGCGGGGCTGAACCACAAGATGGGGTATCGCGGGACCACCAATACGGTCCTGAACTTCGGTGAGGGCGCCTTCACGCCGGACGGCGCGGCGGGGGCGGTCGGCTATCTGGTCGGCGAACCGCATCGCGGCCTTTCCTACATGTTCCACATGATGAACGAGGCGCGCCTCGGCGTCGGGCTCGGCGCGACGGCGCTCGGCTACACCGGCTACCTGAAATCGCTCGACTACGCGCGCGAACGTCGTCAGGGCCGTGCGGCCAACGCTAAAGATCCTGCGACGCAACAGATCCCGATCATCGAGCACGCCGACGTGCGGTGCATGCTGCTGGCCCAGAAATCCTATGTCGAGGGCGCGCTCGGCCTGCTGCTGTACTGCAACCGGCTCGTCGATCTGCGGCGCACCGAGACCGACGCCGAGGTGGCGCGCGAACACACGCTGTTGCTCGAGATCCTCACCGGTGTCGCCAAGAGCTGGCCGTCGCAGTGGTGTCTGGAGGCCAACAATCTGGCCATCCAGGTGCACGGCGGCTACGGCTACACCCGCGAATACGATGTCGAACAGCACTATCGCGACAATCGCCTCAATCCGATCCACGAGGGCACCCACGGCGTCCAGGGCATGGATCTGCTCGGACGCAAGGTCGTCCAGTACGACGGCGCGAGTCTCGGGGTGCTCTCGGCCCGGATCGCCGACACCGTGGTCGCGGCGACCGGGCAGGGCGGCGACGCGGCCGAATTCGGCGCGGAACTCGCCGCCGTCTGGCAGCGGCTGGTGGCCGTGACCGGCGCGATGTTCGGCGCGGGCGATCCGGCCGCCGCGATGGCCAATTCGAGTGTGTACCTCGAGGCGTTCGGGCATATCGTGCTCGCCTGGATCTGGCT
Organism: Nocardia noduli; assembly: GCF_019038455.1. Taxonomy (NCBI): domain Bacteria; kingdom Bacillati; phylum Actinomycetota; class Actinomycetes; order Mycobacteriales; family Nocardiaceae; genus Nocardia; species Nocardia noduli. The sequence continues at coordinate 26,654 of NZ_JAFMPL010000065.1, read as the reverse complement.
CGAGCAGTCGCTCGCCGCGCAGAGCGGAGACGGCGATTTCTACGACGGCAAGCGTGCCGCGACCAGGTATTTCTACCGCTACGAACTGCCGAGGACGGCACCGCAGCTCGACCTGCTCGAATCGCTGGATCGCACCACCCTGGAGATGCGCGACAGCTGGTTCTGACCGCGTCCCCGCGCATCGGCGGCGAATTGGAATCGACGTGATCCTAAGTCGCCGCCGGTGACGGGGGTGGCGTTAATGCCGTTCACCCATTCATTCCCGCAGGTAGAGCCCGCCACCTACCGGCGCAATAACATCCCCTGAATCGGCAGGGGTCCGCCGTGGCCCAGCGGGGTCGTCCCGTCCCGCTATCGTCGCTATCCATGCAGGTCAGCGACCGACAAGGGGATGAGATGGCGGCGGAACCAGCGCCCGTACGGCACTTGCGCGCCGATCAGGCGCGCCGTGTCGCCGACGTTCTGCGTCATCAGATCCACGCGGGCGCCTTCGACGAGGTGCTGCCCGGCGAACAGGAACTCGCCGCCGAGTACTCGGCCTCGCGCAACACCGTGCGCGAGGCGCTGGCCCTGCTCAAGGACGAAGGTCTCATCGACCGGGTGCCCAAGGTCGGCACCAGGGTCGCGCAGCGCAAATACGATCACGGCCTCGACGCGCTGCTCGGTCTACAGGAGACCCTCAAGGGGCACGGCACCGTGCGCAACGAGGTCCGCGCCGCCATGCACGTCACCGCACCGCCCGCCGTGGCGCGGCGACTCGGCGTCGCGCCGGGGGAGCGGGTCGTCTACTTGGAACGACTGCGCTACCTCGCCGATCTCCCGCTGAGTCTGGACCTGACCTACCTCGTGCCCGATATCGGCACCGAGGTGCTCGGCCACGATCTGGAGACCACCGACATCTTCGTGCTCCTCGAACAGATCAGCGGGCAGTCGCTCGGTTCGGCCGATCTGGCGCTCGAGGCCGTCTCCGCCGACCCGCACACCGCCTCGACGCTGGAGATCCCCGACAGCGCACCACTGCTCATGCTCGAGCGACTCACCCGACTCGACGACGGCAGGCCCGTCGATCTGGAGTACATCCGCATGCGCGGCGACCGAATCACCATGCGCGGCAGTCTCACCCGCAGCACACCGGAATGGAAGGTCATCTGATGGCACTGGCGAATCAGCGCGGCGATATCCCCGTCACCATCGACGAATCGCTGTGCATCCAGGGATGCACGCTGTGTGTCGAGATCTGCCCACTCGACTCCCTGGCGATCAACCCCGACAACGGCAAGGCCTTCATGCACGTGGACGAGTGCTGGTACTGCGGTCCGTGCGCCGCTCGCTGTCCCACGGGCGCGGTCACCGTCAATATGCCCTATCTGCTCCGTTGAAAGATTCTGGAAAATCGATGAAACGCCTTGCGCCCCTTGCTCTCGCAGCAGTCCTCACCGCCGCGCTCGCCGCGACCGGTTGTTCGCTGGACAGTTCCGGTGACACCCCGGCCGGCACCGTCGAAGTCGTGGTCGGCTACCAATCGAAGACCATCAACACCGTCACCGCGGGAACCCTGCTGCGCGCGCAGGGTTATCTGGAGCAGCGGCTACAGAAGATCACCGAACGCGGCGGCGCGAAATATCAGGTGGAGTGGCAGGACTACGACACCGGAGCGCCCATCACCGCGCAGATGGTGGCGGAGAAGATCGATATCGGCTCGATGGGCGATTACCCGCTGCTGATCAACGGCTCCAGGACCCAGGCCAACGAACGCTCGAAGACGGCCCTGGTCTCGGTGACCGGATACAACCCCAAGGGCGCGCTGAATATGGTTGTGGTGCCGACGGATTCGGCGGCCACCAGCCTGAACGAATTATCCGGCCAGAAGGTCTCGGCCAGTGTCGGCTCGGCCGGTCACGGCACCCTGGTGCAGGCGCTGTCGCGGGCGGGCATCGATCCGGCCAAGGGCGTGGAAGTGCTCAACCAGCAGCCGCAGGTCGGCGCGACGGCACTGGAATCGCACCAGGTCGGCGCGCTGTCGCAATTCGTGGCGTGGCCGGGTCTGCTGGTATTCCAGAACAAGGCGAAACTGCTCTACGACGGCGCGGAACTGAATGTGCCGACCTTCCACGGCGTGGTCGCCCGCCGCGCCTACACCGCCGAGCATCCCGAGGTGCTGGAGGCGTTCCTCGCCGCACAGCTCGACGCCACGAAATTCCTCAACGACAAACCTTTCGAGGCCGCGAAGATCGTCGCCGACGGATCGGGCCTGCCCCAGGAGGTCGTCTACCTGTACAACGGGCCGGGCGGCACCTCCTTCGACGTCACGGTGAAACCGAGTCTGATCGACGCGCTCGAAGGTGATGTGCCGTACCTGAAGTCGATCGGTGACTTCGCCGACCTGAACATCGACGGATTCGTCGACGAGACGGCGCTGCGCACCGTCTACGGCGCACAGGGGTACGGCGACTACGACCAGGCCAAGGCCTCCACCGTCAATCCGAGCCGGGTGACCGGCACCGACCGCGTCTGCGGCCGCGCCGTCGACGGCGCGCCCACCGCGGGCGAACTGTGGCTCGAAGGCGCCGACCGGCCCGAGCCCGCGGCCGACGCCACCTGCCTGCTGCGCGCCGTCGCCGCCGCGAAGGCGAAGGGCACCGTCATCCGCGCCGCCTACATCCCCGACGCCGAACTCGGCACCCGCTGGTTCGCGGACAAGGCGAGCTGGCTGCGCGAGGGGCAGACCTACCTGCCCTTCACCACACCCGCCGCCGCCCAGCGCTACCGCCAGGCCCATCCCGCCGCCGTGGTCGTGTCCTACGACCAGGCCGTGACGGAAGTCCGTGGATGAGCACCGCGGCTGTGGCGGGCCCTACGGCCGATCGGACCGGCGAAACCGTCAAGGGTTCCCGTGGTCGCCGCGTCTCCGGCTGGCGTACCAGGGTGATCCAGATCCTGTCGGTGGCGACGGCGGTCGGGCTGTGGCAGCTGCTGACCGCGAACAATGTGCGAGCGTGGCTGCGCTTCGACACACTGCCCACCGTCACCGAGATCGTCGCCGAATTCGGTGAGCAGTTCGGCCGCGACGAGTACTACCTCGATATCGGTCAGTCGCTGATCCGCATCCTGACCGGATTCGGTCTGGCGGCGGTGGTCGGCGTGCTCGCCGGTATCGGTCTCGGACGTTCGGATCTGCTCGCCGCGGTGTTCGGACCGCTCACCGAACTGGTCCGCCCGATTCCGGCCATCGCGCTGGTGCCGGTCGCGATCCTGCTGTTCCCCAGCGATGAGTCCGGCATCGTCTTCATCACCTTCACCGCCTCGCTGTTCCCGGTGCTGGTGAGCACCAGGCACGCGGTGCGCGCGCTGCCGACGATCTGGGAGGACGCGTTGCGCACACTCGGCGCCTCGCGCACCGATGTGCTCGTGCGCGTGGTGTTCCCGGGGATCCTGCCCGGCATCTTCAGCGGGCTCTCGGTCGGCATCGGCGTCGGCTGGATCTGCCTCATCTCCGCGGAGATGATCTCGGGACGACTCGGCGTCGGCTACCGCACCTGGCAGGCGTACACGATCGTCGACTACCCGGCGGTCTTCGTCGGCATGATCACCATCGGCATCCTCGGGTTCGGAACCTCGGCCCTGGTCGAATACACCGGCCGCCGCGTGACCCGCTGGCTGCCGGGAGAGGTATCGCGATGACAACGACCACCGCACAGACCTCGGCCCCGGTGCATACCGGAATGAGCCTGAGCCTCGACGATATTCGCATCTCCTACGGTGGCGAGCCGGTGATCGACGGTCTGAACCTGACCATCGCCCCGGGCGAGATCCTCGTCCTCGTCGGCAAATCCGGCTGCGGCAAATCCACGCTGCTGCGCGCCATCGCCGGTCTGCGTCCGACCCAGGCCGGGCGGATCGGGGCCGACGGCGCGACGGTCACCGGACCCTCCGCCGACCGGGCGTTGGTCTTCCAGGACGACGCGTTGCTCCCGTGGCGCACGGCCCGCCAGAACATCGAGCTGGCACTGCAATTGCGCGGTGTCGCCCGGTCGGTGCGCAGACAGACCGCCCGGCACTGGGTGGAGGAGATCGGTCTCACCGATTACGCCGACTACCTGCCGCGCGACCTGTCCGGCGGGATGCGTCAGCGTGTCCAGTTGGCGCGCAGTCTCGCGGGCTCACCGCGCGCGGTGCTGATGGACGAACCGTTCGGCGCCCTCGACACCCAGACCAGAGCCACCATGCAGCGCCTGCTGATCGACACCTGGCGCGCCCACCCCACCACGATCGTCTTCGTCACCCACGATCTCGACGAGGCCCTGCTGTTGGGCGACCGGATCGCGGTACTCGGCGGCGGCGCGCTGCGCGCCCTCGTCGACGTCCCCGAACCGCGTACCCCGCTGGATCGCCGGTCGGTGAAGGCCGAACTACTGGAGAAGTTGTGAACATTCCGGAACTCGACGACCGGACCCGGCTCGATTGCGACGTGCTGGTCATCGGCGGCGGCACCGCGGGCACCATGGCGGCGCTGACCGCCGCCGAACAGGGCGCGAACGTGCTGCTGCTGGAGAAGGCGCACGTCCGCCATTCCGGCGCGCTGGCGATGGGGATGGACGGTGTCAACAACGCTGTCATCCCGGGCAAGGCCGAACCCGAGGACTACGTCGCCGAGATCACCCGGGCCAACGACGGAATCGTCAACCAGCGCACCGTGTATCAGACCGCCACCCGTGGCTTCGCCATGGTGCAGCGGCTGGAGAAGTACGGGGTGAAATTCGAGAAGGACGAATACGGCGAGTACGCGGTGCGGCGTGTGCACCGCTCCGGTTCCTACGTCCTGCCCATGCCCGAGGGCAAGGATGTGAAGAAGGCGCTGTATCGCGTGCTGCGGCAACGCAAGATGCGCGAGAAGATCCAGATCGAGAACCGGCTGATGCCGGTGCGGGTGCTCACCGACGGCGGGCGCGCGGTCGGCGCGGCGGCATTGAACACGCGCACCGGCGAATTCGTCGCTGTCGGCGCGAAAGCGGTGATCCTGGCGACCGGTCCGTGCGGGAGACTGGGACTGCCCGCGTCGGGCTACCTGTACGGCACCTACGAGAACCCCACCAATGCCGGTGACGGCTATTCGATGGCCTATCACGCAGGCGCCGAGCTCAGCGGTATCGAATGCTTCCAGATCAACCCGCTCATCAAGGATTACAACGGGCCCGCCTGCGCGTACGTCGCCAATCCCTTCGGGGGTTACCAGGTCAACGCGCACGGTGAACGTTTCGTCGATTCCGACTACTGGTCCGGCCAGATGATGGCCGAGGTCAAGGAGGAGATCGAATCCGCGCGGGGCCCCATCTACCTCAAGGTGTCGCACCTGCCCGACGAGACGCTCAGCACGCTCGAGGGCATCCTGCACACCACCGAGCGTCCCACTCGCGGCACCTTCCACAGCAACCGCGGCCACGACTATCGCACCCACGACATCGAGATGCACATCTCCGAGATCGGTTTGTGCAGTGGACATTCCGCCTCCGGTGTGTGGGTGGACGAAAACGCGCGCACCACCGTACCCGGTCTCTACGCCGCCGGTGATCTCGCCTGCGTGCCGCACAACTACATGATCGGCGCGTTCGTCTACGGCGATCTGGCCGGCGCACACGCCGCGGGCACCCTCGCCGAGGTCGACGCTCCGACCGAACTCCCCGAAGACCAGCTCGCGGCGGCGCACGAACTCGTCTACCACCCGCTGCGCAACCCGGACGGTCCGCCGCAGCCACAGGTCGAATACAAATTGCGCCGTTTCGTCAACGACTACGTCGCCCCGCCCAAGACCGCCGCCAAACTGTCGATCGCGGTGGAGACCTTCGAGCGGATGCGCGGCGATATCGCGGACATGGGCGCGCGCACCCCGCACGAGCTGATGCGCGCGGTGGAGGTGTCGTTCATCCGCGACTGCGCCGAAATGGCCTCGCGCAGTTCGCTCACCCGCACCGAATCCCGTTGGGGGCTCTACCACGAACGGGCCGACCTGCCCGAACGCGACGACGTGGCATGGCGCTATCACCTGAATCTGCGCAAGACCGGCTCCGGTGAGATGGAATTCCTCAAACGTCCGGTCGCGCCCTACATCGTCGCGGTGCCCGGACTGGACGATCTGCCGTCGGCGGACGAATCCGTGGTGATCGTCGCCCAGCCGGAACTGGTCGGTGGACGCGCGCCCCAGGACGTCGCCGCCGCGGTGCCCGAGCGGGTGTCGCCCGCTCCGCCGTCACCGCGCATCGTCACCCTGCTCGCCCTGGATTCCCCGACGGTGGAAGACCTTTCGAGTTATCTGAGCGATCCCGATCCGGTGGTTCGCGTGGCCGCGCTCTCGGTCCTCACCGAACACACCCCGGAGCGGTTCACCGACGAACTGGTGCGCGCGCTCGACGACGAGGCGTCCTCGGTGCGCCGCGCCGCGACCGAGAGCCTGCGCGAACTGGTCGAGGTTCTGCCCTCGGCCGACGGATTGGCGCAGCGGCTGCGGTCACCGGATCCGCTGGTCCGCGCGACCGTCATCGACCTGCTGCGGGCATTGCACGCGGGTTCGGCCGCCCAGTTCACCGCGGGTCTGACCGATCCCGATCACCGGGTTCGCATCGAGGCCGTGCGGGCCTCGGTCTCACTGGATGACTGGCGCGGCGTCGCGTCCGCCGTCGGCGACGAGAACCGTGAGGTGCGCATCGCCGTCGCGCACGGTCTGGCCGCCATCGGCGCGGGCGGGGTCGACGCCGTGCGCGTCCTGGCCGCCGACGCCGACCCCTTGGTGCGGGCCGCCGCCTACGCGGCCTTCGCCCAACTCGGCGCCACCACCGAGGACGTCTCGGAACTCGGTGTGGCCCTCGGCAGTTCGGCCTGGCAGGTCCGCGTCGGCGCGGCCAAGGGCCTGTCCGGCGCCGCCGTCGACGCGGCCGTCCCCCCGCTGACGACGGCACTGCTGGACCCGCACCTGGACGTACGCAAGGCCGCCGTCCTCGCCCTGGCCACCTATGGCGACGACAACGCGGCCATGGACGCCCTGAGGACGGCGGTCGACGACGGCGACGCCGACGTGCGTGCCTACGCGCGCCGAGCGCTCAGTCACGCGGCGGTGTAGTCGGGCAAGCGGGTGCGGTGCGCGTGGGCATGGCATGAGGGGATGCCCACGCGGGGCGTGACAGGGCACCGCACCGGTTGCTAGACAGCGGTGCGGCCACCATCGGCGGGCAGTATCGCACCGTGGATGAAACCGGCGGCGTCGCTCACCAGAAAGCCTATGGTCTCGGCGATTTCGGTCGGGTGGGCGACCCGACGCGCGGGTGCCTGCGCGGCCAGCGCTTCGAGTCGTTCGCTGCCGTATTGCGCCGTGGTTCCCTCGGTGAGGGTCGGGCCGGGGGCGACGGCGTTGACCCGCACGCCGTGCGGGCCGAATTCCGCCGCCCAGGATTTGGTGAGCAGTTCGAGCGCGGCCTTGCTGGACGCGTAGACCGCCGAGCCCCGGCTGCCGAATCCGGCGACCATGGTGCTGACATTGACGATCACGCCGTATCCGCGCTCTGCCATCGCCGGGGCGATCGCGCCGACCAGGAAGAACGGCACCTTCACATTGACCGCGTAGCAGGCGTCGAAATCGGATTCGGCGATCGCGGCGGTGGGCCCGAACACCGCGATGGCGGCGTTGTTGACGAGGATGTCGATACGGCCCGCGACCCCGAGCGCTCCGTCGACCAGTGCGCGCGCACTGTCCGCGTCGCCGAGTTCGGCGCGCAGGAAATCGGCGGTGCCGCCCGCCGCGCGGATCCGCTCCACGACCGCGTTCCCCCGCTCGCCGTCGCGCCCGGTCACCAGCACGTGTGCGCCCCGCTCGGCCAGCAATATCGCAGTGGCGTGACCGATTCCGCTGGTCGCCCCGGTGACCAGCGCGACCTTTCCACTCGAAGACATCGGGTCATGGTACGACCACCGCGGATCACCGGTCGAGGTCTGCGACCCACGGCAGACGGAAAGCGGCGACCGGCCCGACACTCCCCGAATCGGGTCCTCGGTCGACTCCGGGGACGCGCGGCGATATTCGGCTCCTCTCAGGCGGCGGTGAACTAGGTTGGCGTGGTGGAAGCGGCGGACGTGCTGGAGATCTGGCGGGAGCTTCGGGCCGTGGGGGTCGAGGTCTGGATCGACGGTGGATGGTGTGTCGACGCGCTGCTGGGGCGGCAGACCAGGGAGCACGGCGATCTCGATATCGCGGTCGGCCGCGCGGACGTCGGTCGACTGTGCAGGGTTCTCGCCGCGCTCGGTTACGCGACCGAGGACGGCGAGGGCTCGACGGAGTGGAATTTCGTGATGAAGCGGGATTCCGGCGCGTCGGTCGATATCCACGTCTTCGAGTTCGACCAGGACGGTGATCACGTGTACGGGATCGCCTACCCGAGCGACTCGTTCACCGGCGTGGGTGCGATCGAGGGCGAACGGGTGCACTGCATGACCCCGGAGCGGATGTTCCAGTTAAAGACCGCCTACCCGCCCGCGGCGAAGGATCTGCTCGATGTCCGGGCGTTGAGTGCACGGTTCGGATTCGACCCACCGGCCGACTACCGCCCGAGCGACGGTGAAAAGGGCTGAGCGTCCCGAGTCATCGGCCCGGGTCGGTGATCAGATGATGCCGACGGGCGAAGGCCGCGGCTTCGGTGCGGGTCGCCACACCGAGTTTGGCCAGGATGCGGGAGACGTGCACCCCGACGGTGTTGGTGCTGATGAAGAGTCGCGCGGCGAGTTGGCGGTTGCTCGAACCATCGGCCACCAGTCGGAGCACCTCGAGCTCACGGGGGGTGAGACCGTAGGTATCCGATTTCGGTGTGACGCCGGATCGGTCAGGTGGGGTGTCGAGGGCCAGACCGGCGCGGTCGGCGGTGTCGCGGATCCGCTCGGCCAGCGGTGTGGCGCCGAGTTCGGCGGTGAGTTGGGCGGCCGAGCGCAGTGCCGATCGGGCCGCCGCGCGATCGCCCGACCGCAATTCCGCCGCGGCGCAACCGAATAGCGTGTGTGCTTGCTCGTAGGGCTGGGGGATGACTCGCCACGCGTCGACCGCGGCACGCCAATCGCCTACCTCGGCGGACATGGTCGCGGTGTAGACCGCACGGTGCGCCGACGATATCGGAGACGTGCACGGCAATGTCTTCGCCGATTCCGCGAGATCCGGTAGGTGGTCCGATATTCGGGCGGCGAGGACGAGGAGCGGCCAGGTTTCGTTCGGGTGCCGGTCCGGTGCGCCCTCGGCGAGGGCTTGCCGCACGTGGACCGCCGCGATCACCGGATCATGCTGTGCCAGCGCCGAACCCGCCAGTACCGCGCCGAGTTCGACGCGATACTGCCCCACCCGGGTACCCGGTCCGAGGTGGGTCCGGGCACGTTCCGCGTCGAGCGCCGCTTCCGCGTAATCTCCTCGGGCGACGGCGATTCGAGCCTGACACAGGTGCAGCGCGGCCGTGCTCAGCGGCGGCAGGGGTTCCGCGAGGGTTTCGCGGATCAGTTGCGTCGCCTCCGGCCACCGCCCGAGCGCGGTGAGCACCTGCGCCCATTTCACCAACAGGATCGGTCCGCGTTCGGCGAATCGGAAGGTGTCATGCGCGATTCGCAGACCGTCCTGGATCGTGTCGATCGCGGCGTGGTAGTCGCCGTCGGCCACCTGCGCGGCGACCTCCCAGGTGATCACGGTGAGTAGGGTCCCCGGCTCGCCCGCCGTGGCCGCCAGCTCGTGCGCGCGAGCGAAATGCTTTCGCGTAGTAGCGGAATCGGGTGCGGTGAGCGCGAGATAGGAATGCGCCTCGGCGGCCACGGTGGTCGCCCCGAGCCGGTCGGCGACGGCGAGAGCCTGCTCGGCGTGGTGACGGGCCGACACGGGGTCACCCGAGAAGGACATGACCGCGGCGAGTTCGGTGAGTACCTCGCCGCGCAACGCCGTGGGCGACGACTCGGGCAGCAGGGCGAGGGCCTGGACGAGATCGTCGTATCCGCCGGTGCCGCCCTGATTTCTCAGGTGGGCCCGCTGATAGCGCAGGCGCGCGACCCGCTCGGGCTGTGACTCGTCGATGGCCGCGAGCGCTCGATCGGCCGCCTCGATGCCGCGGCGCACGTCGGCACTGCGAAAACAGGCGTCGACCATCTCCTCGAGTACCGCGACCCGGTCGACGGCCGCTCCGCCCGATGCCGGTGCATCCCACAGCGCGACGACGCGTTCCAGATGCCGTAGCCGTTCGGGTTGGGCGTCGGCTCGGCACGCGATCCGCGCGGCGGCGAGCGAGGCCGTCAGCGCCACCGCGACGTCTCCGGCGGCGAACGCGTGATGCGCCAGATCCGCGTACAGGCGTTCCCTCGGCACCAGGTCCGGGCAGTCGCGCAGCAAGCGGGCCAGTTCGGCGTGCAGGCGGGTTCGTTCGATCGGCAGCAGATCGTCGTAGACGGCCTCCCGGATCAGCACGTGCCGGAACGCGTAGCCGGTCTCGGCCGCGACGAGCAGATGCCGATCGACGAGTTCGCGCAACGCGACGCGGAGCCGAGGTGCGGGCAGTCCGGCCGCGGCTTCCAGCAGGTCGTGTTCGGTCGGTGATCCGGCGACGGCGGTCACCCGCAGCACCGTCAGCGCGTCGGCGTCGAGTCCGGCGTGCGCCGACAGCAGCAGTTCGGACAACTCGGCGGGAGTCCGGCCGGATGATCGGCTCAACGCCTCGACGAACAGTGGATTGCCGCCGCTGTGGGTGAACACCCGCCCGATCGCCTCCGGCTCCGGTTCCCGTTCGAGCAGCGCGGCCAACTGCCTGCCGACCTCGTAGCGGGTCAGGGGTGGCGGTGCGAGGAACAGGACCGATCGCAGGCGCCGCAATTCGGCGACGAGTCCGCGCAGTCCGGGCGGGCCGTTCGGCCGAAAGGTCGCCACCAGCAGGACATTCGGTTCGGCCAGGTTGGCGACGAGGAACGCGAGCAGGGTGCGGCTGGATTCGTCGGCCCAGTGCAGATCCTCCAGGATCAGCACCGCGGGGCCGCGCGATCCGAGATGTTCGAGCAGTATCAGCAATTCGCCGAACAGGCGCAGGTGATCGTCCTCGGTGTCGGGAGGGGTGGCGTCCGTGCGCAGTTCCGGGAGCCAGCGGGCGATGGCCGGGGTGGGGCCGGGCAGGAGCGCGGCCAGTTCCTCGGCACCGCGCACGCGGACCAACCGGCGCAGTATCGCGATGAACGGCGCGAAAGGCACACCGTCACTGCCGAATTCCGGGCATCGTCCGATCAGCACGGGAATCGCGGGCGCGAGGCGGGCGGTGAATTCCTCGATCAGCCGGGATTTGCCTATTCCCGCTTCGCCCGTCACCAGCACGGCTCGGACCGACGGCGCCGCCGCGGCCTCGAGCAGCGCGGCCAATTCGCCGCCGCGTCCGATGAGCGCGCTGCTGACCGGTACATTTCCCACCCGGCGATCATGCCCGCGCGCGATACCGGTGCCGCATCCCGGGGCCCCGGCGTCCTCTGCGTGACTCCGTCGGCGGCCGTCGAAATAACGAATTCTCGTGATTCGCCGACCCCCTCTTTACCTGGAGTATCGAAACCATGACAGTGAGCGCGCACAGCGTCCAGCCCTACCGCATCGACATCCCCGACAGCGATATCGCCGATCTGAAAGCGCGCTTGTCGCGCACCCGGTGGATCGACGACCTCCCCGGCACCGGCTGGGAACGCGGTGTTCCCGCGTCCTACCTGAAGGAGATCGCGGTGTACTGGGGTGAGAAATTCGATTGGCGCGCCCAGGAGTCCGCCATCGCAGCCCACCCGCAGTTCAGCACCGTCGTCGACGGTCAGTACCTGCATTTCCTGCACGTGCGGTCCTCGGCGCCGACGGCGACCCCGCTGCTGCTCCTGCACGGCTGGCCCGGCTCGGTGGCGGATTTCCTCGATCTCATCGGCCCGCTCACCGAACCCGACGCGGACGCGCAGGCGTTCCACCTGGTCATTCCCTCATTGCCGGGACACGGGTTCTCCGGCCCGCTCACCGAACCGGGCTGGAACGACGGCCGCGTCGCCGGCGCGCTGGACGAACTGATGACGCGGCTCGGCTACGACCGGTACGGGGTGCACGGCGGCGATCACGGCGCCTTCATCGCCCCGCGACTCGGTCGTCTCGCTCCGGACCGGGTGATCGGCGTGCACGTCAACGCGTTGGTCACCTTTCCGTCCGGTGATCCCGCCGATATGGCGGCGCTGACCGCCGCCGAGCGGCAACGACTCGAGGCCATGAAGAGATTCCAGGACGACGGCTCGGCGTATATGGCCCTGCAAGGATCGCGGCCGAACACCATCGCGCAATCGCTGGCCGATTCACCCGCGGGCCAGCTGGCCTGGATCGTGGAGAAATACGCGGAATGGACGGATCGCTCCCATGAGCTTCCCGAATCGGCGATCGACCTGGACCGCATACTCACCACGGTGAGCATCCACTGGTTCACCGCCACGGCCCGCAGCGTCGCCAACTTCTACTACGAGCGATTCCACGACGCCGAGATGTTCGCGCCGCGGCCGAAATCGACGGTGCCGACCGGAGTCGCGGTTTTCCGGGACGGCGATTACGCGATCCGCCGCTTCGCCGAGCGCACGCACACGGTGACGCACTGGTCGGAGTTCTACTCCGGCGGCCATTTCCCCGCACTGGAAGTCCCCGATCTGCTGCTCGACGACATCCGGGCATTCTTCGGCTCGCTCTGAGCGGTGACCGACCGGCCGCGCGAGTCGTGTCCCGCGCGGCCGGTCGGTGGTCACCGAGCAGATGTCGATCAGGTCAGGTCGGCCAACCTGCCCAATATCGTCGCGGCCATCGACACCGGATCTCCGTGTTCGGGCCGCAGGATCAGATCCGGCTCGGCGGGAATCTCGTAGGGGGCGTCGATGCCGGTGAAACCCGTGATCTCGCCCGCGCGGGCCTTCGCGTACATCCCCTTCGGATCGCGGGCTTCGCAGATCTCCAGCGGCGTGTCGACGAAGACCTCGACGAACGGGATACCCGCGGCGAGATGGGCGGCGCGGACCGTCGCGCGATCGGCCCGGTACGGACTGATCAGCGAAACCACCGCCACCACACCGGCTTCGGCGAACAGGCGGGCGACCTCACCGACCCGCCTGATGTTCTCGGTCCGGTCCTCGGCGGAGAATCCGAGGTCGGAATTGAGTCCGTGCCGCAGATTGTCGCCGTCGAGCAGGAACGCGGGACGCCCGCTCGCGACCAGTCGACGCTCCAATTCCACGGCGACGGAGGACTTTCCGGAACCCGACAGTCCGGTGAGCCACACCGTCAGTCCACGGGTGGCGCGTTCGTCGCGGCCGACGGCGGTCGAATGCCACACCACCCGTGCCGACGGCAGGGTCGGGCCGGTGATCATGCCCGCCGCGACGGTGTTGTTGGTGGTGTCGTCGACCAGGATGAAACTGCCGGTTTGCCGATTGCGGCGATAGGGATCGAAGAGCAACGGGGTGCGGGTCCGCAGCTGCACGCGCCCGATCTCGTTGAGCGACAGGCTCTCTGCCGCTTCGTCGCGATGCAGCGTGTTGACGTCGAGTCGGTAGTCCAGGCTGCGGATCTCGGCGGTGGCGGTGCGGGTGGTGTGGCGCAGGGTGTAGGTGGCGCCGGGGGTGAGTTGGGTCTCGTCGGCGAACCAGCAGACCATCGCGTCGATATCGCGGCCGACCTGCGGGCGGTTGGCCGGGCGGCAGATCATGTCGCCGCGCGAGATATCGAGTTCGTCGGCGAGTTGGACGGTGACGGCCTGCGGCGGGAACGCCTCGGCGATCGGCACCCCGCCCGGTCCCCAGATCGCGGAGACGGTACTGGTCAGCCCCGACGGCAGCACCGTCACCTCGTCGCCCGGTTTGAAGACACCGCCCGCGATCGTGCCCGCGTAACCGCGGAAATCCGCCGCGTGCCTGCGGGTCACGTACTGCACCGGGAAGCGCGCGTCGATCAGATTGCGATCGGAGGCGATATGCACCTCCTCCAGGTGGTGCAGCAGCGGGGTGCCCTCGTACCAGGGCATACTCGTGCCCCTGTGCACGATATTGTCGCCCTGTAGCGCGGAGACCGGCACGAACGCGAGGTCGGAGATCTCGAGTTTGGTGGCGAATCCGGTGAAATCCCTGCGGATCTCCTCGAATCGCTCCTGCGACCAGTCGACCAGGTCCATCTTGTTCACGCACAGCACCAGGTGCGGGATGCCGAGCAGCCCGGCGAGGAACGCGTGCCGCCGGGTCTGTTCGACCACGCCCTTGCGCGCGTCGACCAGGATCAGCGCGACATCGGCGTTGGACGCCCCGGTCACCATATTGCGGGTGTACTGGATGTGGCCGGGGGTGTCGGCGATGATGAATTTGCGTCGGGGCGTGGCGAAATAGCGGTGGGCGACGTCGATGGTGATGCCCTGTTCGCGTTCGGCGCGCAGTCCGTCGGTGAGCAGAGCCAGATTCGTGTACTCGTCGCCGCGATCGCGGCTGGTGCGTTCCACCGCGGCGAGTTGATCGGTGAAGATCGTCTTGGAGTCGAAGAGCAGGCGGCCGATGAGCGTCGACTTGCCGTCGTCGACGCTGCCCGCGGTGGCGAGGCGCAGCAGGGTGGTGGCCATCAGAAGTACCCTTCTCGTTTTCGATCTTCCATGCCCGCCTCCGAGATCCGGTCGTCGGCCCTGGTCGCGCCGCGCTCGGTCACGCGGGCCGCGGCCACCTCGACGACGACCTCGTCGGGGGTCGACGCGCTCGATTCCACACATCCGGTGCAGGTCGCGTCGCCGACGGTGCGGAAGCGCACGGTCGCCTCGTAGGGCTGTTCACCGTCGAGCAGTCGCAGGAATCGGGTGTGCGCCAGCAGCATTCCGTCGCGTTGCACCACCGGTCGGCGATGCGCGTAGTAGAGCGGCGGCAGATCGATGCCCTCGGCGGCGATGTAGCTCCAGATGTCGAGTTCGGTCCAGTTCGACAGCGGGAACACCCGGATGTGTTCGCCGGGACGGTGTTTGCCGTTGTAGATGTTCCACAGCTCGGGGCGTTGGCTGCGTGGCTCCCACTGCCCGTATTCGTCGCGGAAGCTGAAGACGCGTTCCTTGGCGCGTGCCTTCTCCTCGTCGCGCCGTGCGCCGCCGAAGACGGCGTCGTAGCCGCCCTCGCGGATCGAGCGCAGCAGGGTCGTGGTCTGGAGCCGGTTGCGCGAGCCGCGCGGTCCGGTGTCCTCGACGACGCGGCCCGCGTCGATATCCTCCTGTACCCGGCCGACCATCAATCGCAGACCGAGTCGCTCGACGGTCGCGTCGCGATAGTCGATCACCTCGTCGAAATTATGTCCGGTGTCGATATGCAGCACCGGGAAAGGTAGTGGCGCGGGCCAGAAGGCCTTGGCGGCGAGGTGCAACATCACCACCGAATCCTTGCCACCGGAAAACAACAGCACCGGCCGCTCGAATGTCGCCGCCACTTCTCGGAATATATGTGCCGACTCGGCCTCGAGCGCGTCCAAGTGCGGCATCTCGTAGGTGCTCACCGTCGACTTCGCGTACTGGCTCACGTGTCAAAACTAGAACACGTTTCGGTCTTTGGTCAACGGGTCGCCGCGATGATTCGGTCCGGGGCGCGACCGCCGGAATTCTCGGTCACGGTGCGGGCCGCCTCGACCAGGGCGCCGCCGCGACGTTCGATCTCGGCCCCGGTGATCGACGCGCCGACGTACATCGTCAGCACCATGTTCTGCCTGCCGTCGGCGTCGAAGGTCGGCGCGGCGAGCAGGCTGACCGGATGTTCCTTCCTCGGCCGCAGATCGGTGCCGAGATAGACCCGCTCGCCGAGGCTCGTCACCAGTTCGCCGACCAGTTCCCGCAGCTCGTCGGGCAGATCGCGCGCGGCGACGCCCGCGAGCAGGCCGTACAGACGCCTGCCGTGGGCGGTCAGGCTCTCGATGAGATATCCGCGCTCGCGGCATTCGGCGACGACCCGGCGCAGGCGCGCCTCGTCCTGTCGCACCGGCACCGTCGGCGGGGTCGCCAGCCACGCGTCGAACGCCGCGTCGGTATCCCAGAGCACGTACATCAGCCCGACGGGCGGGGCGAACGCGTACGAGGCGCCCACCTTGACCATCCCGGGGCCGGTGCCCTCCAGTACCGCGATGCGCTCGCCGACCACCGCCGAGGCGGTGCAGGTGGTCCGGTAGCGCGCGGTCAGTTTCTCCAGTTCGGCGCGGGCCACCGCCGAGATCGCGAAACTCCGCTGCGCGACCCGTCCGGCGGCGATGAGTGCCGGACCGAGGCCGTAGGTCAGCGTTTTCGGGTCGCGCACCAGGTAGCCGCCCGCGGTGAGTTCGGTGAGTATGCCCAGGCAGGTCGGTTTGGCCAGATCGAGCGCGCGGGCCATTTCGGACAACCCGCAGCGATTCCCGCGCTGTTCGACCAGGAAATCCAGGATCTGCACCACGCGCGCCGTCGGCGCGGACCGCCGGGCGACCGGGGTAGCCGAGGAAGTCATTGACCACTCCTAGAACACGTTCTAATCTTTCTCGTATCGGAATGTACCAGAGCGGTACATATATGGAACACCGGGAGAAGTCTTTTGCTGACCCAGCCGTTCGCGGAGTCGATCGCCGCCGCCGAAGAGATCATCAAAGCCGCCCCGCACATCGACACCGAGCAGGATCTCATCGAGGGGTACGACTATCTGGCGGGCAGTATTCGCGCGTCGCTGCAATTGGCGTGGGCCTACGATCGCGATTTTCCCTTCTTCGCGATGTCCACCGGCCCGTACACGAAAATGGGCCTGGACAATCCCGACACCCTCTACTTCCACTCGTTCGTGCGCCCCGACGCGGAATATGTCGTCACCGGCACCCGCGGCACCACCCGTGACCTGAGCTTCCAGGTGCTCAACGGCAACTACTCGCCGGTCGACGTGCCCGACAGCCTCACCGCGTTCGACGATCGCGATCTCCAGATCGCGGCGGACGGCTCCTACGAGATCCGCTTCGGACCCGGCCCCAGCAAACCCGGATACGTGCAACTCGGCTCCGACGCCGCCATGCTCGTGGTGCGCGAGGTCTCCAGCGACTGGAGCAGCGAGACCGCGGGCACGATCCGCATCCAGCGGGTCGACCGCATCGGTGACGCGCCGCCCGCCCCGACCCTCGAGGTGATGGGCAAGCGTTACGCGGTCGCCGCGCGCATGCTGACCTCGCGGTTGAACACCTTTCTCGCCTTCCCGCAGTGGTTCTACCTGAACCTGCCGGTGAACACGCTCACCGAACCGCGTCCGACCCCGGGTGGGCTCGCCACCCAGTTCTCCTCGGTCGGCCACTACGACCTGACCGACGAGCAGGCGATGATCATCACGGTGCCGAAATCCGACGCGCCCTACCAGGGCTTCCAGCTCGGCAGTATGTGGTACATCTCGCTGGACTACATCAATCACCAGACCAGCCTCACCGCCGATCAGGCCCAGGTCGATCCGGACGGGCTGATCCGCCTGGTCGTCAGCGAGCGCGATCCGGGTGTGGCGAACTGGATCGAGCGCACCGGCCACGCGCGCGGATACCTGCAATTCCGCTGGCAGCGGCTCTCCCGCGACCTCGGCCCCGAGGACGGCCCGACCGTCGAACTGGTCTCGGTCGACGAACTGCCGCAACGGCTCCCGTTCTACGAGCAGGCGCGGATCTCGCCCAAGGAATGGCAGGCGCGGATCGCGGCCCGCCAGGTCGCCGTCGCGGAGAGGATGCTCGGCTGATGTTGTTGCGGGACAAGGTCGTCGTCGTCTCCGGAATCGGCCCCGGCCTCGGCCGGTCGATCGCCCTACAGTGCGCGTCGGCGGGCGCGGATCTGGTGCTGGCCGCGCGCACCGAATCGCGGCTGACCGAGGTGGCGAAGGAGGTCACCGAACTCGGCAGGCGGGCGGTGGTCGTGCCGACCGATATCAACGACGAGGCGGCGGTGGCGAATCTGGTCGAGACGGCGCGCGACGCATTCGGCCGGGTCGACACGGTGGTCAACAACGCCTTCGCCATCCCGCCGATCGCGGATCTGGTCGATGTCGATCTCGAGCAGGTGCGTGCCGGTTTCGAGACGAATGTGCTGGCGGCACTGCGGCTCACCCGATCGTTCGTACCCGCGCTGGCCGAATCGAAGGGGTCGGTGGTGATGATCAACTCCGCCGTGCTCCGGCATTCGCGGCTGACCTTCGGTCCGTACAAGATGGCCAAATCGAGTCTGCTCGCCCTCGCGCAGAGTCTGGCGACCGAACTGGGACCGCGCGGTATCCGGGTGAATACCGTTGCCCCCGGCTATATCTGGGCGGGCAATCTGAAGTGGTACTTCAATTACCTGGCCGAGCAACGCGGTATCACCGCCGAGGAGGTCTACGCGGAGACGGCGTCGACCATCGACCTGCGCAGGCTGCCCGAACCCGACGAGATCGCCGAGGCGGTGGTCTTCTTCGCGTCCTCGATGGCGCGCGCGATCACCGGGGCCTGCCTCGATGTCAACTGCGGCGAATACCACCACTGAGGAGACGGCAGAACATGATCGGCAGAGACGATGTCGGCACCGTCGACGATCTGCACGCCTCGGCCACCAAGGTGGTCGGACTGGACGATTTCGGCGATCCGGGCTATCGCGAGGGACTGCGGGTGCTGCTCGAGTCCTACGCGAAGGACGCCGAGCTGACCCCCTTCGGCAACAAGGTCAATCGCGCTTTCCTGCGCGGCGCGCTCATCGCGCGATTGCTGAGCGAGTCGGCGTGGCAACGCTTTCCCGAACACGCGGAGGTGGTGATCGATCGCCCGATCTTCGTGACCGGCCTGCCCCGTTCGGGCACGACGGCGGTGCATCGGCTGCTGAACGCCGATCCGGCGCATCAGGGCCTGGAGATGTGGCTGACCGAGATGCCGCAGCCGAGGCCGCCGCGTGAGACCTGGGCCGACGATCCGGTCTACCAGGGGATCGAGGCCGCCTTCGCGCAGCATCACGTGGAGCATCCGGAATTCATGGGCGTGCACCATATTTCGGCCGATCAGGTCGAGGAGTGCTGGCAGTTGCTCCGCCAGTCGGCCATGTCGGTGTCCTACGAATGTCTCGGCTACCTGCCCGGCTATTCGGAGTGGCTGCGCGAACAGGACTGGACCGACGCCTACCGCAGACATCGGCGCAATCTGCAATTGATCGGCCTGCCCGACGCGGACCGGCGCTGGGTGCTGAAGAATCCGAGCCACCTGTTCGCGCTCGACGCGATCTTCGAGGTGTACCCGGACGCGTTGATCATCCAGATGCACCGGGATCCGAGCACCATCATCGCCTCGGTGTGCAGCCTGAACGAGCAGGCCTCGGCGGGCTGGTCGGACAAATTCCGCGGCGCGACGGTGGGGGCGACGCAACTGGACCTGTGGGCGCGCGGGGCGGACCGGTTCCTCGCGGATCGTCGGCGCTACGACGCCGCGCAGTTCTGCGATGTCTACTACGACGATTTCGTCGCCGACCCGATCGGCACGGTCGGATCGATCTACGGACAGTTCGGGCTGGCTCTCGGCACCGAGGCCGAGGCCGCGATGGCGGCGCTGCACACCGAGAGCACCTCCGGGGCGGCCCGGCCGGTGCACCGGTACACCCTCGATGATTTCGGACTGACGGCCGAACAGGTAGACGCGCGTTTCGGCGCGTACCGCGAAGCGCATTTCCCGGGTCGGTGAGAGATCGGATCCCGCCGGTCGACCGGCGGGATCCGCGCGGAGCGGCGCCGCCTACTGCTGACCGGGTTTCAGCACGATGAACAATCCGTTCGCCTCGGCGCACAGCCGCTCACCCGCGTGGACGGTGCCGCGGACGTAGACCTTGCGACCCTCCATGCGCTCGGCCCAGGTATGCACCCGCAACTCGGTGTCCAGCGGCGTGATGGAGCGGTAGTCGATGGTCAGCGAGCCGGTCCTGGTCACGTTGCCCGAATGCACGGCCGCCGCCATACCGAGCAGCTCGTCCAATGCGATCGCGATCTGCCCGCCGTGTGCCGCGGCGTTTCCGCCCAGGTGGAAGGGGCGGAATGTCACGCGGGCGTCGACGCCGTCGCGACTCGCCTCGACGATGGTGAACGGCGGCAGGGTGATGTTTCCGCGCGAGGGCAGATCGAGGCGGGTCCAGGTGGGCGAGGACCATTCGTCGGTCACCGACGCCTCGAGTTTCTCGTTGAGCTTCTCCAGGATCGCGATGGCTTCCAACGCCTCGTCGTCGGAGGGACAGGCGAGCCGCGCGCGGTCCATCAACGTGCGGACCTGCTCGATCAGGGCGCCGAAGTGCGGCCCGCCGCGTGTGATGTCGGCGGAGTGCTCCTCGATCAGCTCCATCATCGGCCGGAAACCGCCTTCGTGGTGTTCCGCGCTCGGTAGGGCGGGTCCGGCCTGCTGTTCGCTCATGAGAACCAAGTTATCGGTTGCCGGTGGAATGCTCACGTTCGGCACCCGTCGACCCCGTCACAGTCGAGTACGTCCGCCGAGGACAGCTCCACCGGTCCGACCTCGGCGGGATCGGGGCGAGGCGGCCCGCACGCGGGTGAAAGCCGTGCCCTACGCTGGGTACCCGTTGATCCATCAGGACTTGCGAACACCCCCCGCGATGCCCGAATCGGTCCGGCTCGAGCGTCGGTCGATGCGGGCGCGTGGCCGGCGAAAGGCGTTGTACCGATGCGTATTACGGCGGTCGTCTTCGATATGGACGGCGTACTCATCGATTCCGAACCGGTATGGGAACGAGTGCGCCGCGAATATGTCGCCGAAAAGGGCGGGCGCTGGCTACCCGATACGCAGAAACGTCTGATGGGGATGAGCACGGGGGAGTGGTCGGAATATCTCAGCACCGAACTCGGTGTCGGAGACAAGCCCGCCACCGTCGCCGAGGATGTCATCGAGCGGATGGCGGCGCATTACGACCGGAAGGTGCCGTTGCTGCCCGGCGCGGTGGCGGCCGTGCAGCGGTTGAGCGAGAACTGGCCGCTCGGTGTCGCGAGTTCTTCGCCGCGCGCCTTGATCGACACGGTGCTCGGGCGTACCGGGCTGATCGAGTTCTTCGACGTCACCTTCTCCACCGAGGAGGTCGACCGGGGCAAACCCGCGCCCGACGTCTACGTCGCGGTGGCCGGATTCCTGCGCAAGAAGTCGACCGACTGTGCGGCGGTGGAGGATTCGAGTAACGGCCTGCGGGCCGCGCACGCCGCGGGCATGCGCGTCATCGCCGCGCCGAGGCCCGAGTATCCGCTCGACCCCGACGCCCGCGCGCTGGCCACCCACGTCATCGACGGACTCGACGAACTGACGCCCGCACTGGTGGCCTCGGGAAGCTGAGCCGGTCTCAGGCCCGATAGGACGCGAGCAGGGCGCGGGCGGCGGCGGTGAGGTCGGCGTCGAGCCAGTCGGGCAGGGTGTCGGCGTGCGCGTGCCTGCGCAGGGCGGCGTAGGGCAGGTCGACGATCGCGCGGCTGACGGCGTCGAATTCGCGGTCGGTCGCCCGGCCGAACAGGTCGTGGGCGATCCGGCGCAGCTGATCCATCAGCGGCGCGTTCATCTCGGTCAGGCGGGCCCGGAATTCGTCGTCGGGTCCGCCGTCGAGCAGGTCGCTGGGCCGCAGGTTCAGCAGCAGTCGCGCGTCGTCGGGTAGTTCACGACCGAATTCGATACTCGCGCGTGCCATCGCGACCCCGGCCTCGACCGCGTCCGGTTCCTCGGACGCGGCCAGAACCCGCGACTGGAAGCGTTCGAGCGCCCGCAGCCACGCGGCGGTCAGCACACCGTTGCGATTGCCGAAACGGTGATAGAGGGTGCCCACCGGCGCGCCGCTGGCCGCGGCGATGGCGGCGACGCTCGCGGCCCGGGGCCCGCTGTCCAGGACCAGGGTGCGGGCAGCGTCGAGGATCACATCGGTGGAGTGCTTGCGGGGTGGTGCCATGTACTAGTACGTTCCTTCTATATGGAGCGATTGTCCTATATCGATGAGCATGCCAGAACCGTCGACGCGAACCGCGACCGGACCTGGAAAGCGCTGCTGAAAGTCGTCTGCGATGACCCGGGCGATCCGCGCACGGTGCCCACCGGATTCGTCCTCGACTCGGCCGAGGAACCGAGCAGACTCGCGCTCAGCGGCGAACACTGGTTCTCCCGGTACGCGCTGATCTTCGAACTCGACGACGAAGGCCCGACGACCACCCGGCTGCGGGCCACGACCCTGGCGGAATTCCCCGGGATCTCGGGCCGGATCTACCGCGCGCTGGTCATCGGCACCGGCGGACATCGCGTGGTGGTCAGGCGGATGTTGCGCCGAATCGCGGACGCGGCATGATCCCGGGGCTGGTCTGGGGCGCGACCGGAGCCGAGTGCGAGATTCCACTGCCGTAAGCAATTGCTGACGCTGAAGGAGTTCGCCGAACGCGAAGCGCGAGCGACGACCGGCTGACGCGTGCTCAGTGCGGGACGTCGAGCCGCGACACCCGGGCCCGCGCGGACCATCGACCCCGGTCGTGTCCGACCTCGACCGGGTGGGAGAAGGCGGTGGTGATGTTCTCCGTGGTGACCGTCGCGTGTGCCGGACCGGCCGCGACCGTGCGCCCGTCGGCGATGAGCAGGGCGTGGGTGGTGGTGCTCGGCAGCTCTTCGAGATGGTGGGTGACCAGGATCGACGCCACCTCCGGGTGAGTGTCGTCCAGGGTGTCGATGGTCTCCAGGAGTTGTTCGCGGGCGGCGACGTCGAGACCGGTCGTCGGTTCGTCGAACAGCAGCAGACGGGGTTCGGAGATCAGCGCCCGCGCGATCAGGCTGCGTCCGCGTTCGCCCTGGGACAGGGTGGTCCAGGTGGCCTCGGACTTCCCCTTCAGCCCGACGGTCTCGATCATCGCGTCGGCGCGGCGGGACTGATCCGCCGTCGGGGTCCATCGCATCGGGGTGTCGATGGTGGCGGTGATACCGGTCAGGACGACCTCGCGCACCGTGAGGGGAGAACGCAGGGGGTGGCGCGGATTCACGTGGCCGATGGAATGACGCAACTGGGCGAGATCGACCCGGCCGAGCCGGTGGCCGAGGATGTCGACGGTGCCCGTCGTCGGAAAGGTCACGGCCGCACAGAATCCCAGCAGTGTGCTCTTACCCGCGCCGTTCGGTCCGAGCAGCGCCCAGTGTTCACCCGCGCGCACGGTGAGCGAGATCCCGTCGATGATCTGTTTGCCGTCGCGGCGGAAGGTCACCTCCGCCAGATTCAGCACGGGTCGGTCCTCGGTCACGGGTCGCGCTCCTGGCTCGTCGGATCGCGCGGCGAGCGGACGCCCGCGCGACTGGTCGACCATCGGCACGTCGTCGGGTGTGCGAAAGGTCGGTGCCAGGGTAGTCGTCGTCGCGTGGGGTGAGCCCGCCGACCTGTCGGCCCGGGGCTCCACGTCGCGGACACGACCGGCGCGGGCCGGACCGCCGATCCGGGTACGGCCCGCGAACGCCGCGACTATTGCAGGACGACGATCTTCGCCTGCCCCGAGACGACGATATTGTTCGCGTCGACCAGGGCTGCGCGTATCTGCATCAGTCCGCCGGTGTCCAGGGGCGCTTCGCCCTCGGCGGGGACGATGGTGATGGTGGCGGTCTGGGGTGTGCCGTCGCAGACGACGGCGTTCTGGACGCCGAGGGCCGCCGGGCGTTCGGCGGTCGGTTCGCCGACCATGGCCTTGACGCTGGTCACGCCGGCGTTGGCGTCGCAGCTGTAGTCGACGCCGACGGTGCCGGTGTTCGCGCTGATGACATCGATGGCGTTGGCGGCGGACGCGGGAGCGGCGAGTGCCACCGAGGCCGCGCCGATGGCGACGAACGCGGCGGAAGTGCGGGCGAGGGTGCGGAGATTTCGAGTGGTCATCATGGATCTTCGTTCCTCCTGTGAGGTGGGACGGATCTCTGACACGACGAAAGCGCGTACGGCCCTCATCCGGCAACGACACCCCATGATCCAGCCCATCGGCCACGCTCGTGGTCGAATCACGCAGACCGCGGCGTCATCGTGCTGCTGTCCGCGCTGGTGGAGGGCGTTCGTGGCATCACGGTCGACCGTAACCGCCTTCTATTCGGCGGTACCCGCAAGCGATGGGTCCATGCGCCGAGTGCGGCGTTCGACATAGAACTGTGCCGCGCGCCGGATCGCGTCGACGGTGGGGCGTGGTCGCCAGTGCAGTTCCCGCTCGGCCTTGCCGTGATCGAGCGGCGAGGTCCACCGCAGCAGTTGGACCGAGGTCGGGGTGATCGGAGAGTCGCGGCGCAGCACCCTGCGCACGATATCGCCCACGTGACCCACGGCGACCAGGAACAACGGCGGGATCCCGAGAGTGGGCGGCTTCCTTCCGACCGCCTGCGCGGCTGCGGTGTAGACCTCGCGGGTGGTCAGGAAACTCTCCGAGACGATGTAGCGTTCGCCGACCCGCCCGTGTTCGGCGGCGAGCAGCATCGCGGCGGCGGCGTCGTCCACGTCGACCACGGCCGAACCGATACCGCGGAAATACACCGGCATTCTGCCCAGGGCGGCCATCGCCACGAGCGAGCCGTGCGGTGTCGGTTGCCAGTCGTCGGGTCCGTAGGTGTTGGCGACGCACATCGCCACCGCGGGCAATCCGTGCTCGCGGCTGTAGTCGAGTACGAGCGCTTCTGCCGCGCAGCGGGATTCGATATAGGCACCGCCCCGGCCGTTCCAGTTGTACGGCGTTTCCTCGGTGGCGGGAGACCTCGCGTCGCCGACGGCGATCGTGCCGATGGTACTGGTGAAGACGAACCGGCGCAGGTCCTGTTCGATCGCGATGTCGAGCACCCGGCGCAGGCCGTCGACATTGGTGCGGAACAGCGGCGCCGGGTCCCGCAGCCAGGCGCGGGTGTCGACCACGCAGTAGTAGACGGTGTCGCAACCGGTCATCGCCGTCCGCACGGCCTGCTCGTCGAAGATGTCGCCGTAGTGTCGCTCGACGTCCAGACCCTCGAGCGGCCGGGTGGGGCTGCTGTGTCGCAGCAGTACCCGCACCCGGTCGCCGCGCTCGACGAGGTGCCGTGTCACGTGCGAGCCGAGGAATCCGCTGGCACCCATCACGAGGACGGTGCGCTCGCTGTCGTCCGTCTGGTTCGATGTCACGTCGACTCCCTGGGTCTCCGGCATTACTGTCAGACATACAGTAATGCCGATCGGCGGAGCGGGCGGCGGTACGCCGAAGATCACCGCGCGACGCGACGGCGCCCGTCGCCGAGCTTGCCACACCGCCGGTTCGGTGCGCGATTTCGCCGGTGCGCACATCGCGGCCCGGCCGCATCGGGCACACTGGGCGCGATGAGCGACGACCCGGACGAGGAATCCGGAATCCGTATCCGGACCGGTGACGGTGCCACGCTGCCCGTGCTCACCGATCCGGTACTGACCGGGCTGCTGGACGCCACGGCCGAGACCGAGCGTCCGTTCCTCGAGGTCACCCGGGGCGGCGAACGGATCAGGGCCGACCTGTTGCCCGACGGGATGTATCGGATCGCCCACCGCTCGGCCGTGGCCACCGACGAATTCGAGTTGTACACCGGCGACCCGATATTCCTGCGCGACATCGTGTTCGCCTGGATCGACCGCGATCCGTGGTGGTCGGACCGGGTGGCGTGGTCGCGTATCGATCCGGTGATCGCGGAACTGGAATCGGTGCGCGCCGAAGTGACGGATCTGCTGGACGGTTTCGGCGCGCTCGACGCTCTGACCGGCGCCATGGACGACGCGCTCACCCGCGCCGACGAACTGCTCGCCGGTGCCGACGATCCGTCGCGGTCCTTCGACAGCGAGGACATCGGCGCCGCGACCGTGCCGCTGGACGCGGGCGACGGGTTCGATACCGACGACCCGTTCGCGCGGATCGACGCACTACTCGCGATGGACCTCGACGACCCCGGCCCGTACTCGCCGCCGGACCTCGGCGAGACCGATTCGGGCGCTCTCTGATCGCCGAGATCGACGCTCAGATACCGGGCCAGCCGTAACGCGCCGGACCGGCGGCCAAGCCCGCCGTCGCGTGCGCGGGCACGGCGGCGCGCTGTTCGGTACGGCTGTGCGGGACAACCGGAGTCGCCGCCGACGCCGCTTCGGCGCGCAAGGCGTCCATATCCAGCCACCGTGCCTGCTGGACGACCTCCTCCAGCGCGTCGGCGGCCAGGAAACCCGGCTGGGAGAAGACCAGCATGCCCTCGCGGAACACCATCAGCGTGGGGAAACGGTCCACCCGCGCCATCTCGGTGAGTTCGGTTTCGGCCTCGGTGTCGACTTTGCCGTGCACGATTTCCGGATGTTCGTTCGACGACGCCTCGAACACCGGCGCGAACTGGCGGCACGGTCCGCACCAGCCCGCCCACCAGTCGACCAGCACGATGCTGTTGCCGGTGACGATCTCCTCGAAGTTGTGCTGAGTCAGGGGCACTGTCGGCACGGGGTCTTCCTCCCTGGCATTCGATTCGCGCATCGGATTTTCGCACTGGCCGATGTCGGCGAGGGAATCGCCGATGCCGTCGTGCTCGAATGGAAGGTCGCACCGGGAGATCCGGTGCACACCAACCAGACCTTGCTCGAAATCGAAACCGTCAAAGCGATCGTCGA